>NZ_JAOEEE010000028.1:0-71310 GCF_029837675.1 Pseudomonas sp. GD04015
GGCGGGAACCCAGAGGCACAGCGCTGCGGCATTGCCCGGCACAACCTGATCCCCGGTGGAAGACGCTTCGCGCTTTTCCACCCTACGAAGCGAGGAGTCATTTATGCGCCACGGCGATATTTCCAGCAGTCCCGATACCGTCGGCGTCGCCGTCGTCAACTACAAGATGCCGCGCCTGCACAGCAAGGCCGAAGTGCTCGACAACGCGCGCAAGATCGCCGAGATGATCAAGGGCATGAAGCTCGGTCTGCCGGGCATGGACCTGGTGGTGTTCCCCGAGTACAGCACCATGGGCATCATGTACGACAAGGACGAGATGATGGCCACCGCCGCCACGGTGCCCGGCGAGGAGACCGCGATCTTCTCCGCCGCCTGCCGCGAGGCGAAGACCTGGGGCATCTTCTCGCTCACCGGCGAGCGCCACGAGGAACACCCGCACAAGGCGCCGTACAACACCCTCATCCTGATCAACGACCAGGGCGAGATCGTGCAGAAGTACCGCAAGTGCATCCCCTGGTGCCCGATCGAGGGCTGGTATCCGGGTGATCGCACCTATGTCTCCGAAGGCCCCAAGGGCATGAAGATCAGCCTGATCATCTGCGATGACGGCAACTACCCGGAAATCTGGCGCGACTGCGCGATGAAGGGCGCCGAGCTGATCGTGCGCTGCCAGGGCTACATGTACCCGGCCAAGGACCAGCAGGTGCTGATGGCCAAGACCATGGCCTGGGCCAACAACTGCTACGTGGCGGTGGCCAACGCCGCCGGCTTCGACGGCGTGTACAGCTACTTCGGCCACTCCGCGCTGATCGGCTTCGACGGCCGCACCCTCGGCGAATGCGGCGAGGAGGAGATGGGCATCCAATACGCCCAGCTGTCGGTCTCGCAGATTCGCGACGCGCGGGCCAACGACCAGTCGCAGAACCATCTGTTCAAGCTGCTCCATCGCGGCTACACCGGCGTGTACAACTCCGGCGACGGCGACAAGGGCGTGGCCGACTGCCCGTTCGAGTTCTACCGCACCTGGGTGCTGGACGCGCAGAAGGCCCAGGAGGATGTGGAGAAACTGACCCGCTCGACCATCGGCGTGGCCGATTGCCCGGTGGGCGAACTACCCCATCCGGGCAAGGAGCGTTTCGCGTAGGGTGTCGCGGGGCCGCCTAGGCTGTGCGCACCATGAGAGCTTGCGGTGCGCATGGCCTAGGCGGCCCCGCGGCACCCTACCGGTGACTGTCCCATGCCTTTCGTCAACGACCTGATCGAACACAACCGCCAGCAGCTGGACGAAGTGCCGGCTGCCCGATTGCAGTCACGCTTCCTGTTCGAGCCGGGCAAGGTCATGGCCCTGCTGCGCGAGCGTATCGTCGGCCAGGACGCGGTGCTGGAGCAGGTCGAGGCGCTGCTCAAGGTGGTTAAGGCCGATATCGGCGAGCGTGAGCGGCCGCTGTCGGTCAACCTGTTCATGGGCCCGACCGGCGTCGGCAAGACCGAGGTGGTGCGCCTGCTGGCGCAGGCCATCCACGGCCGTGCCGACGCCTTCTGCCGCATCGACATGCATACCCTGGCCCAGGAACACTACGCCGCCGCGCTGACCGGCGCGCCGCCGGGCTATGTCGGCAGCAAGGAGGGCACCACCCTGTTCGACGCCGAGGCCATCGCCGGCACATTCGGCCGGCCCGGCATCGTGCTGTTCGACGAACTGGAGAAGGCCAGTCCCGAGGTGCTGCGCAGCCTGCTCGGCGTGCTGGAGAACGGCCGCCTAACCCTGGCCGCCGGCAGCCGTACCCTGGATTTCCGCAACAGCCTGATCTTCATGACCAGCAACGTCGGCGCCCAGCCGGTGCAGCGCCTGCGCGAGCGCTTCGCCCGTGGCTGGCGCAGCTGGCTGGGCCTGCGCGCCGACGAGGCCGGCGAGCGCGAGCGGGCGCTCACGCGCAGCTTCGACCCGGAATTCCTCAACCGCATCGACCGCATCCTCGACTTCCAGCCCCTCGACGACGACTGGCTGGAAGCACTGCTGGAGATCGAGCTGACGAAGCTCAACCAGCGCCTGGGTCGCCAGGGCCGCTCGCTGTGGCTGGAGGAGGGCGCGGTCGAATGGCTATGCCGCGCCCACGACGCGCGCTACGGCGCCCGCGCCCTGGCGCGGCGGGTACGTACCGAGCTGGAGCCGGCCATCGCCGACTGCGTGCTGCAGGACCCGGCGGCGATTCGCCTGCGCGCGCAAGCCGGTGATGACGGATTGCGCGTGGTGGTCGAGCACGACCGGTCGAACGGTTAAACTGGCGTCTTTCCGTTTCTGGTTGCTCCTCCATGTCCTTCGAACCCCTCGGCCTGATCGAACCCCTGCTGCGTACCCTGGAGGCGCTCGACTACCGCGAGCCCACGCCGGTGCAGAAGCAGGCCATTCCCGCCGTACTCAAGGGGCGCGACGTGCTCGCCGCGGCGCAGACCGGCACCGGCAAGACCGCCGGCTTCGCCCTGCCGCTGCTGCAGAAACTGACCATGGAAGGTTCGCAAGTGGCGGCCAACTCGGTGCGCGCGCTGGTGCTGGTGCCGACCCGCGAACTGGCCGAGCAGGTGGCGCAGGCGGTGCAGCAGTACGCGCAGAACCTGCCGCTGCGCACCTACACGGTGTATGGCGGGGTCAGCATCAACCCGCAGATGATGAAGCTGCGCAAGGGCATCGACCTGCTGGTGGCCACCCCCGGTCGCTTGCTCGACCTGTACCGGCAGAACGCGGTGCGCTTCGATCAGCTGCAGGCGCTGGTGCTGGACGAGGCCGACCGCATGCTCGACCTCGGTTTCGCCAAGGAGCTGGACGAGCTGTTTTCCGCACTGCCGCGCAAGCGCCAGACCCTGCTGTTCTCCGCCACCTTCTCCGACGCCATCCGCCTGATGGCCAAGGAGCTGCTGCGCGACCCGCTGTCCATCGAGGTCAGCCCGCGCAACGCGGCGGCCAAGAGCGTCAAGCAGTGGCTGGTGACGGTGGACAAGAAGCGCAAGAGCGAGCTGCTGCTGCACCTGTATCGCGAGCGTGGCTGGGACCAGCTGCTGGTGTTCGCCAAGACCCGCAAGGGTGTCGACGAGCTGGAGCAACTGCTGCTGTCTGAGGGCATCGCCGCCGACTCGATCCATGGCGACAAGCCGCAACCGTCGCGCCTGCGCGCCCTGCAGCGCTTCAAGGCTGGTGAAGTCCGCGTGCTGGCCGCTACCGACGTGGCCGCGCGTGGCCTGGATATCAGCGAGCTGCCGCGGGTGGTCAACCTCGACCTGCCGATCGTCGCCGAGGACTACGTGCACCGCATCGGCCGTACCGGCCGCGCCGGTGCTACCGGCGAGGCGGTATCGCTGGTCTGCGCCGATGAAGTCGAGCTGCTGGCGGCCATCGAGACACTGATCGGCCAGATCATCCGCCGCGAGGACGAGCCGGGCTTCGAGCCGGATCACCGCGTACCGCAGACCGCCCCCGGCGGTGCGGTACTGAAGAAGCCGAAGAAGCCCAAGGTCAAGGTGATCCCCGGTGCCGGCAAGGGCAAGATCCACATGGGCAACTGGTTCGAGGCCGATGACGACAAGCCGAAGGCCAAGGCCGTGCGCGCGGTGCCCAAGTTCGGCGAGAAGCCGCGGCCGAAGAAGAAGTAGGCCCCGCGCTCAATCCTGGCGCAGCTGGCCGACCGCCGCGTCGGTCATGTCGTAGATCACCAGGCACAGGTGCTCGATGCGGCCCTGGGCGGCGGCCAGCGGCAGGATGGTCAGGTTCTGGTACATGAAGTCGGCCTGGCCGGTGATCGGCCGGTAGCTCTTGAAACGCATCAGGTAGGGCCGCTGCTGCCACAGGCTGAAGGCGCGGGTGCCCAGGCGCAGCACGGTGCCGACCTTGCGCTCCAGCCAGGGCCGGTCGATCTCCGGGAACAGCTCGAACAGCACCCGGCCCTGGGCCTGGTCGGCGCCCAGGCCCGAGTGGTTCTCCATGAAGCTGTTCCACACCTCGACCCGGTACTCGCGGTCCAGCACCAGCACGCCCACGTCCAGGCACTGGACGATGTCGAGCAGCCAGTGCAGTTCCTGCAGGTCGATCTGTGCGCGTTCGCCCATCGGCTCACTCCATCAGGTGCTGGATCTTGCCGGTCAGCCGTGGCACCGAGTCCTCGGTGAACAGCAACAGCAGATCGAAGTGCACGGCGTGGTTCTCCAGGCCGTAGCTGATTTCCACCGCCAGGGTCTGGCGCCAGCGCTCGCGGTTGAGCTGGATCAGCTCGCCGACCCGGGCGTGCTGGCCGAGCAGCTGCGGATGGCCCTGGGAGAAACGGATGTCCAGCTGCTCGGCGATGCCTGACAGGCAGGCGCCGATCAGGATGCTGGCCAGGTCCAGCAGCATCTCCGAGGTGTCGTTTTCGTTGTCCGGCTGCCAGCCGAGCAGGCGGGCGATGTCGGCCACCTCCGAATCGTGGAACAGCAGCAGCGCCTCGCCGGCGATGGCCTCGCCGATGAAGCCCTGGCACACGGCGCTGAGGTGCTCGCCGCGGCGGGCGTCTTCCAGGGCCATGTGCAGCTCGCTGACCTCGAACAGGTTGACCGCCGGGATCGGCAGGCGCACGAACACTCCCAGCTCCTCGGCCAGCAGCGCGGCGGCGCGGCCCATGGCGACGTTGCTGACCTCGCGCAGGGCGTCGCGGAAGCCGACCTTGAAGGCCAGTTCTCGGCGTGCCGGAGGCGGCTCCTCGGTGGCCGGCGGCTGGAACAGGCCGAGGCTGCGCAGGGTCTCGCGCAGCTCGTCGGCCGGTGCCGGCTTGCGGATGAAGCCCAGGGCGCCGAGTTCGGCGACCCGCCGCTGGGCTTCCTCCTGGATGTCGCCGGAGACCACCACGATGCGGCAGGCGTGGCCTTCCTCGCGGACCTTGGCCAGTACCTGGTAGCCGTCCATCACCGGCATGGTCAGGTCCAGCAGCACCACCTGGCCCAGGCCCTGGCGGATCGCGGCCATGGCTTCCTCGCCCTGGCTGGCCTGGGTGATGGACACCGGCCACTCGGGGGGCAGGGCGCGGATCAGTTGCTTGCGCGCCATGGTGGAGTCGTCGCAGACCAGCAGTGGGAGCACGTGGACACCTGCAAGAAGATCGATAGCGCAAGCATAGACCTCGGCGCCGCGCGTTGGTCGCATCGTTATGCGTGTCTTGAGGTGTTTTCGGCGGCGGTTCGGGCCGCTAGGCGTTCTGCTGCTGCGGGGCGTCCAGCGCCTTCAGCTCCTGGCGCACCTCGGCCAGGCAGGCCTGGTGCAGGTTGCGATAGTGCCTCGGCGCGCGCCGCGCATACTGCTCGATCTGCTCCAGCTGGCCGCGGGCCTCGGCGTCGCGGCCGGCCCGGCGCAGCAGCAGGGCGTAGTGGTAGCGGGCCTCGGGGCCGGCGAAGTGGCCGAGCAGGGCGTGGAATTCTTCTTCGGCCCTGGCCAGTTCGCCGAGTGCGGTCAGGGCCCTGGCGTAGAGCAGGTGGCCATCGCTGGAGCGGTATTGCGGATTGTGCTGGATCAGTTGGTCCAGGGTGTCGCGGCAGCCGGCGGCGTCGTGCTGGGCGAACTGCGCCCGGGCGAGGCCGAGCATGATGTCCGGCGCGTGGCTGTGGACGCCGCGCAGGGCCGCGCGGTAGTGCTCGGCGGCTTCCGCGGCCCGCTCCAGGCGCAGCAGCTCGTCGGCCAGCTGCACCCGCGTCTCGCGGGTGTCGCTCTGCTCCAGCGCATCGAACAGGGCGCGCAGGTGGCGCTCGGGGTCGAGGCGGTCGTGCAGCTGGTTGAGGGTGCGGCGCCCACGCCGGCTGCGCAGCAGGTCCGGGGCCATGATGCCGAGGAAGTAGATGAGGCAGCCGAGGCCCGGCAGGGCGATGATCAGGTACAGCCAGTAGCGCTCCTGGCCGCTGCGGACCACGTGCAGACCGCAGGCGACCTGGCAGGCGATGAGCAACACAGCGAGCAGGGGCATGGGCGGGGCATCCTTGGCGGGTGGGCGCCTTGTGTAGCACGGCGCCGTGCCATTGTCACCGCGCCGCTCCGGCTTATGTGCGGTCCACCCACTTCGGCGCGGCGGTCGGCTGCCAGGCGTCCATCAGGTCGAGCAGTTCGCCCGGCGACTCGCTGACCTGGAGGATGGCGCGGTGCTGTTCGCGGACGAAGCGCTGGGCCACCAGGTGGTCGAGGAACTCGGTCAGGCGCGAGTAGAAGCCGTCCACTTCGAGCAGGCCGAGCGGCTTGGCGTGGTAGCCGAGCTGGCCCCAGGTCCAGACCTCGAACAGTTCTTCCAGGGTGCCCAGGCCGCCGGGCAGGGAGATGAAGGCGTCGGCCAGCTCGGCCATGCGCGCCTTGCGCGCGTGCATGCCGTCGACCACTTCCAGGCGGGTCAGCCCCTTGTGGCCGATCTCGGCGCGTTCCAGGCTCTGCGGGATGATGCCGATCACCTCGCCGCCCGCGGCCAGGGCGGCGTCGGCGACCACGCCCATCAGGCCGACCGCGCCGCCGCCGTAGACCAGGGTCAGGCCGCGCTCGGCCAGGCTGCGGCCGAGGTTCTCGGCGGCTTCGCGGTAGATCGGGCGGGCGCCGGGGCTGGCGCCACAGAACACGCAGACGGACTTCAGGTTCATGCAGGGGGCTCCCGTGGTCGTGAGGGGCGCACAGGGTAACCCTGTCCAATCGGTCAGGCGAGTTGTTCCGGGCAGGTACCGCTGGCGCCGGCGGCATACGCGGCCAGCAGGGCGTGCAGGAAATGCGGGGTGGACATGGCGGGTTCTCCGGGATGGTCTGGCGGCCAGACTACGCTCGGGGCGGCGGGGCTTCCCGTTGATTGTTTCGATCAGGCAAATAGCCGGGCCGCTGGCCTCGGCGTCCGTTCAACATCGCGCGAGCTGGCGCTATGCAAGGCAAAAAAGACTCTCAGCGTGGCAGCGAGGTCAGGTCCTTGTGCGGGCGCTCGGCGAAGAAGCTCTCCAGCCAGGGCTGGTAGTGGGCCAGGGTGCGCGGCGGGATGTATATCTGCTGCGCCTCGATGAACAGGGCGATGACCTCGGGGCGGCGGGCGATCTCGTCGATCCGGCGCACCAGCTCGGCGCCCTCGGCGTTGCGGCTGCAGTAGATGCCGCTGAGGTAGGGCGAGCCGACCTCGGCCAGCGGCAGCAGGCTCAGGCCCCGCGCCAGGCCCTGCTGGCGCTGCACGTACTGCACCACCTCGGCGTAGTCCAGCAGGTAGTCGATGCGCCCGCGTTCGAGCATGCCGTAGAGGTTGCTGCCGGCGCTGCTGGCGTATGCGCTGCAGCTGGGGCTGCGCCTCGGGGGCCTGCAGCAGCGGGTCGAGCACCGGCCCGTAGCTGCGGTCGCGGACCAGCCCGCCGCGCAGGCGCTTGTCGCGCAGCAGCTCGCGCAGCGACACCTCGTCCCGGCCGGCGGCGAAGCGCTGCATGTCCTCGCTGCGCACCACCAACTGGTGCGGCATGGCGACGAACAGGCCGACGTAGTAGCCGTGGCGGTCGCGCTCGGGGGTGCGGAAGGTCGGCAGGAAGCAGCTCAGCGGCTCGCGCTTGAGCTGTTCCAGGCCGCGGGTGAGGTTGTTCAGGCGGTAGTGGTGGCGGTATTCCGGGAGGCGCTCGACGATCTGCTGCAGCAGCTCGACCATGATGCCGCCGTCCGGCTGGTTGTCGCGCTCGTTGATCAGGCCGGGCCAGGGGCTCATGTTCCAGGTCACGTCCAGCGGCTGCGCCGTTTCGCCGCGCACCGGCAGGGACAGCGTCAGCAGGACGAGCAGCAGGGGGACGAGGCGAGCGGGCATGCGGGAAACTTCGGCGAAGGGCGGGGCCAGTCTAGCAAGGCGGGAAGGAGCTGCCCGTGCGCCCCGTCTCGGTGGCGCATCGCGGCGGCGGTCCTCAGTCGCCGCCCTGGCCGATACCGCGCCAGTGCTTGGCGCCGATGAAGATGAAGCGCAGCTGCTGGATCATCTTGGCTTCCGGCGTGAGGTGCGCGGGCAGCGCCTCGGCGGGTGGGTCGATCAGCTCGGGCAGGGTGGCGAACACGGTCTTCACCACCAGGTCGGAAACGATGTCCAGCGCGGGCTCGTCCAGGTGCGGCGTGCGGTTCATCAGCTTGAGGTCGGCGGCCAGGTCGTCGGTGATCCGCTGGCGCAGGTGGCCGATGGCCTGGCGCACCGGCTGCGAGCCGCCGTACTGCTCGCGGGCCAGGAACAGGAACTGGCTGCGGTTGTCGCTCACCGCGTCGAGGAAGATGCGCGCGCTGGCCTCGATGATGCTGCCCATCTCGAACTGGCTGCGGCGCACCTCGCGCAGGGTGCTGCGGAAGGTGGCGTCGACCTCGGCGACCAGCGCCAGGCCCAGTTCGTCCATGTCCTGGAAGTGCCGGTAGAAGCCGGTCGGCACGATGCCGGCGGTGCGGCTGACTTCGCGCAGGCTCAGGCTGCCGAAGCCGCGGCCGCTATCCATCAGGCTGCGCGCGGCATCCATCAGGGCGTGGCGGGTCTGCTGTTTCTGTTCTGCGCGTGGCGACATGGCGTTCAGGGACGATGACGGCTTAGCGGGGCACTCTAGCATCTTGTCGCCGGCGAATCACAGTGAGTGAACAAGTGTTTACTGAGATATGAGGATTCTGGTATTTTTGTGAACACTTGTTCACTGGAATTGCCGTATGTCCGTCCTGACCCTTTCCCTCGTCCGTCGCTCCGCGCCCTGGCTGGAGCCCCTGCGACTGCTGGCCGCGCGCGCCTGGCTGCGCGAGGCGGAGGTGGACGCCGTGCTGGGCTGGCTGCACCCGGCCTGGCGCCTGAACCGTGTGTTCGCCCGGGTGATCGGGCGCGAGTGGGTCAGCGACGACCTGCTGGCGCTGCGTCTGCGCTGCAATGGCAACGCCCACGGCTGGCGGCCCGGTCAGCACGTCCAGCTGCACCTGGAGCTGGACGGCGTGCGCCATGGGCGCAGCTACAGCCTGACCCGGGTCGACCCGGACGGCTGCGTCGAACTGGGCATCCGCCGCCAACCGGGCGGACGCTTCTCCAACCATGTGCTCGACCATCTGCCGGTGGGCGCGGTGGTGGAGCTGGGCCAGGCCGCGGGCGAACTGCATTGGCCGGAGCGGGCGGCCGGAGTCGGCCTGCTGGCGGCGGGCAGCGGCATCACGGCGCTGCTCGGCCTGATGCGCGAGGCGCTCGCGCGCGGCTACGCGGCGCCGGTGACGCTGCTGCACTACGTGCGCGAGGCCGGCCAGCGCGCCTACCAAGGGGAGCTGCAGCAACTGATGCGGCGCCATCCCAACCTGCAGGTGCGCTGGCTACTGACCGGCCCGGATGCGCCGGCCGATGCCCAGGGCGGGCGCTTCCAGCCCGGCCACCTGCTCGGCATGAGCGGCTTCGATCTGCTCGCCTGCGGCCCGGCGGGCTTCGTCGAGGCGGTGCGCAACGGCTGGGACGGTGTGCTGCAGAGCGAGGCCTTCAGCCCGCTGCGCCGCGTGCTCGAACCCGGCCAGGCGGTGCGCCTGGATTTCTTCCGCAGCCGCCTGGAGGCGAGCGGCGACAGCGCCCGCAGCCTGCTGGAGCAGGCCGAGGAACACGGCCTGCGTCCAGCCCACGGCTGCCGCCAGGGCATCTGCGCCAGCTGTACCTGCCTGCTGCTCGGCGGCGCCGTGCGCGACCTGCGCAGCGGCGAGGTGTTCGCCGAGCCGGGGCAACCGATCCGCCCCTGTGTCAGCGCCCCGCTGGGCGATGTACGAATCGATCTGTAGGAGTGCCGCGATGCGCACGGACCGTGAACTGACCCCCGCCGAACTGGACACCTTCGCCGCCGAACTGGACCAGTTGCGCCGGACGACCCTGGCCGACCTGGGCGAGGCCGACGCCCGCTACATCCGCCGGGTGCGCACCGCCGTGCGCTTCTGCTGCTGGAGCGGGCGGGCGTTGCTGATGCTGGGCTGGTTCCCGCCCACCTGGCTGCTCGGCAGCCTGCTGCTGGGGCTGGGCAAGATTCTCGAGAACATGGAGCTGGGCCACAACGTGATGCACGGCCAGTACGACTGGATGAACGATCCCGAACTGGCCGGCCGCGCCTACGAGTGGGACATCGTCGGCCCCGGCGACTTCTGGCGGCACACCCACAACCACGTGCACCACACCTGGACCAACGTGCTGGGCATGGACGACGACGTCGGCTACGGCGTGGTGCGGCTGTTCCCCGAGCAGCGCTGGCGGCCGTTCTATCGCTGGCAGCCGCTGTGGGTGACCTTGCAGGCGATGCTGTTTCAGTACGCGGTCGGCATCCAGCACCTGCGCCTGGACAAGTGGTACAAGGGCAAGATAAGCGGTGACGAGGTGCGCCCGCTGGCCCGCCGCTTCGGCGCCAAGGTGCTGCGCCAGTGGGTCAAGGACTATGCCTTCTTCCCGCTGCTGGCCCTGGTCTGCGGCGCCAACGCCCTGGCGGTGCTGGCCGGCAACCTGCTGGCCAACCTGCTGCGCAACCTGTGGACCTTCCTGGTGATCTTCTGCGGCCACTTCACCGAGCGCGCCGCGGTGTTCCCCAAGGAGTCGGTGGAAGGCGAGAGCCGCGGCCACTGGTACCTGCGCCAGCTGCGCGGCTCCAGCAATCTGGAGGGCGGCAGGCTGTTCCACATCCTCACCGGCAACCTCAGCCACCAGATCGAGCACCACCTGTTCCCCGACCTGCCGGCGCGGCGCTATGCCGAACTGGCACCGCGAGTGCGCGAGATCGCCGCCCGCTACGGCCAGGTCTACAACAGCGGGCGGCTGTCGGCGCAGTTCGGCAGCGTGCTCAGGCGCATCTGGATCTATCGGTTGCCGTCGCCGATGCAGGCTGATCTGTAGGGTGCGCCATGCGCACCTCCTGCACGGAGGATCGGTGCGCGCGGCGCACCCTACGGGGCCGAACGTGGATTCGGCCTATTCGGCGACGAACAGGCAGGTCAGGTAGCGGTTGCTGAAGCCGTAGCGCAGCATCGCCGCGAGGCGGGAGAACAGGTAGGTGGGGTGGCGTCGGTAGTAGCCGAGCACCGCGTTGCCGA
The DNA here is from genome assembly GCF_029837675.1 of Pseudomonas sp. GD04015. Lineage (NCBI taxonomy): Bacteria > Pseudomonadati > Pseudomonadota > Gammaproteobacteria > Pseudomonadales > Pseudomonadaceae > Pseudomonas > Pseudomonas sp. GD04015. The sequence continues at coordinate 11,054 of NZ_JAOEEE010000028.1, forward strand.
CCCCTTCCGAGCGGTGGCGCTTGGCGTGGTCCGGGCGGCGCGAGAACAGGCCGCGGAACTGCCACCACTGGATCTGCTCCAGCTCCTGTTCGCTCGGGCGCAGGCGATGGCGGCGGAACAGGGCGAGGAACGAGCGACGGCTGAAGTCGTGCAGGTGGTGCGGGTTGCCGTCCAGGGTCGGGGTGATCGGCACCGAGGCGATCACCCGGCCGCCCGCTGTCAGCAGCCGCGCGTAGTTGGCCACCAGGCGCACCGGATCGGGCAGGTGCTCGATGGTCTCCAGGCTGACGATGCTGTCGAAGCCCTGGCCTTCGTCGAAGCGCTCGGCGTCGGCGCACACGTAGCGCAGGTTCGGCAGCTGGTAGTGGCGCTGGGCGTAGGCGATGGCTTCCGGGTCGATGTCGACGCCGGTCACCTGCTTGTCCGGGTGCCGCTCGGCCAGCAGGGCGGTGCCGTAGCCGCAGCCGCAGGCCATGTCCAGCACGCGGGCGCCGCCCAGGTGGCGGGCGGCGAACTCGTAGCGTTCGAGGTGGATGTGCAGGGTGGCCTGGTCGCTGGGGCTGGCGGGGTCGAGGTCGGGCGGATAGATCCGCTCGATGCTGTGCATGCCCACCGCCGTGCCGTCGCTCATGTCAGCTACGCCTTTGCCGCCTATCGCTCCACTGGTTCCACTCGAAACCGAGCACCACCAGCAGGGACAGGGCGAACGGCAGCAGCAAGTAGAACATGCGGAACACGATCAGCGCCGCCAGCACGTCGGCCTTGGGCAGCTCGGGCATGGCGGCCAGGAAGGTCACCTCCAGCACGCCCAGCCCGCCCGGTGCGTGGGACAGCAGCGCCAGGGAGAAGGAAGCGAGGAACACGCCCAGCACCACCAGGTAGCCGGGGTTGGATTCCGCCGGCAGGGCGAAGTAGATGATCGCGGCGGCGCAGGCCAGCTCCAGCGGCCCGGCCAGCAGCTGGCGGCCGACGATGCCCAGGCGCGGGTACTCGACGTGCAGCTTGCCCAGGGTCCACGGCTTGAAGTGGCGCCAGGAGCCCAGCACGTAGAGCGCCACCAGCCCCAGCAGGAGCAGGCCGATGCACACCGACAGCCAGGGGCTGACGTCGGCCACGCGCTTGATCAGGTCGGGCTGGCAGACCAGCACGGCGCCGCCGGACAGGAGCACGCCGAGGGCGAAGGTGAAGGAGCAGAAGACGATCAGCACGCCGATCTCGGACGGCAGCAGCCCCTTGCTGGTGTAGGCGCGGTAGCGCACCACCGCTCCCGAGAACACCGAGGCGCCTATGTTGTGGGCCAGGGCGTAGGTGGTGAACGAGCAGAGGGTGATGAACCACCAGGAGATTTTCTTGCCCAGGTGGGCGATGGCGATGCGGTCGTACCAGGCCAGCGCGACGTAGGCGCCAAAGGTGGCGCCGGCGGCCATCAGCCAGTTGTGCAGGGAGATGGCATGGAGGCTGTCCTGCAATTCGTCCAGGGAGATCGTGCGAATCTCCTTGTAGAGCAGATAGCAGGAAAATACGACTGCGGCCAGACCGATGAGGGTCCAGATCCAGTCGCTTCTTTTCATCATCGACGATGGCTCCCCGTCTTTTCGCTGTAAGGCAATCCATTGGCCATTGGGCGCATTCGCCGGATGAATGGTCAGGCGCTGCGTAAATCGGCGTGCAGTATCACGGAGCCGGGCGCTTGGCTCAAGCCGCGCGTTTTCAACGGGCGTAACTGGCTGTTACAGAGCGCGACGGCAGCGGAACCCGTTCACGTTCCGCCGCGTGCCGTTCGAGAGGCGTGGAAACGAAGCGGGGCGCGCCCGTCCCGGAATGCTCATCCATTGCTCCGAGACCTCCTTTCCCCGGCCTTCGTGAACGGGTTCTCAGGCGATGCGCGCCTGGGCCGTGCTCGGCTCCAGGCGGATGGCGATGAACTTGGAGGTGGGCGTGTGGCTGCCTTCGCCGACGCTCTCCAGCGGCACCAGCGGGTTGGTCTCCGGGTAGTAGGCGGCGGCCTGGCCGGGCGGGGTGTCGTAGGCGATCAGGGTGAAGCCGCGCACCCGCCGCTCGATGCCGTCGTCCCACAGCGACACCATGTCCACCTGCTGCCCCGGGGCGAAGCCGAGGCGGCGGATGTCCTGTTCGTTGGCGAACAGCACTTCGCGCATGCCGTACACGCCGCGGTAGCGGTCGTCCAGACCGTACAGGGTGGTGTTGTACTGGTCGTGGGAACGCAGGGTCTGCAGCACCAGGTGCGGCGCCTCGGCCTGGTTGCGCACCTGGATCGGCAGCAGGTCGTCGGGCAGGGCGTGGGCGACGAAGCGGGCGCGGCCGGTGGCGGTGTTCCAGCGCCGGCTGCCGGCGGCATTGCCCAGGTAGAAGCCGCCGGGGTGGGCGAGGCGGGCGTTGAAGTCGGCGAAACCGGGGATGGTGTCGGCGATCAGCTCGCGGATGCGTCCGTAGTCCTCGACCAGGTACAGCCAGTCCACCGGGCGCGGGCCGAGCAGGGCGTTGGCGATGCCGGCGATGATCGCCGGCTCCGAACGCATCTCCCGCGACAGCGGGGCGAGCTGCCCGTGGGAGGCGTGGACCATGCTGAACGAGTCCTCCACCGTTACCGCCTGCGGGCCGGTGGCGCGCAGGTCGAGGTCGGTGCGCCCCAGGCACGGCAGGATCAGCGCCTGGCGGCCGTGGGTGAGGTGGCTGCGGTTGAGCTTGGTGCTGATCTGCACGGTCAGCTCGCAGCGCCGCAGGGCGGCGTGGGTGCGCGGGCTGTCCGGGGTGGCCTGGGCGAAGTTGCCGCCGAGGCCGATGAACACCTTGCTGCGGCCGTCGAGCATGGCGGCGATGGCTTCCACCGTGTTGTGCCCCTGCTCGCGCGGCACGTCGATGCCGAAGCGGTGCTGCAGGGCGTCGAGCAGCCTGGCCGGCGGCCGTTCGTCGATGCCCATGGTGCGGTCGCCCTGCACGTTGCTGTGGCCGCGCACCGGGCACAGGCCGGCGCCGGGCCTGCCGATGTTGCCGCGCAGCAGCATCAGGTTGGCGATTTCCTGGATGATCGCCACCGAATGGCGGTGCTGGGTGATGCCCATCGCCCAGCAGGCGATGACCCGCTCGGCGTCGCGGTACAGGCGCGCGGCGTGCTCGATCTCGCCACGGGCCAGGCCGGACTGCGCCTCGATCTGTGTCCAGTCGGTGGCGTCCACCGCTGCCAGCCAGGCGGCCAGGCCGTCGGTGTGCTGGTCGATGAAGGCCTGGTCGAACACCGTGCCCGGTTGCTCGCGCTCCCACTGCAGCAGGTACTTGGCCATGCCGCGCACGGCGGCCATGTCGCCGCCCAGGCGCGGGCGGAAGTAGGCGCTGCTGGTCGGCCTAGAGCCGTTGCCGAGCATCTCCAGCGGGTGCTGCGGATGCTGGAAGCGCTCCAGGCCGCGCTCCTTCAGCGGGTTGAAGCAGACCACGCTGGCGCCGCGCGCCACCGCCTCGCGCAGCGGTTCGAGCATGCGCGGGTGGTTGGTGCCGGGGTTCTGGCCGAACACGAAGATGGCGTCGGCGTGCTCGAAGTCGGCGAAGGTCACCGTGCCCTTGCCGACTCCCACGCTTTCGCCGAGGGCCACGCCGCTGGCCTCGTGGCACATGTTCGAGCAGTCGGGGAAGTTGTTGGTGCCGAAGGTGCGCACCATCAGCTGGTACAGGTAGGCGGCCTCGTTGCTGGCCCGCCCGGAGGTGTAGAACTCCGCCTGGTGCGGACTCTCCAGCCCGCGCAGGGTGTCGGCGATCAGGGCGAAGGCGGCGTCCCAGTCGATCGGCACGTAGCGGTCGCTGGCGGCGTCGTAGCGCAGCGGCTCGATCAGCCGGCCCTGGTGCTCCAGCCAGTAGTCGCTCTGCTCACGCAGCTGGGCGACGCTGTAGCGGGCGAAGAAGTCGCGGCCCACGCCGCGCCGGGTGGCTTCCCAGTTCACCGCCTTGGCGCCGTTCTCGCAGAATTTCACCAGGTGGTGGTCGGGCGAGTCGCCCCAGGCGCAGCCGGGGCAGTCGAAGCCCTTGTCCTGGTTGGTCCTAAGCAGGGCGCGTAGGTTCTTGATCGGTTGCTTGCTGTCCAGCCAGAAGTGGGTGACGGCGCGCAGGGCGCCCCAGCCGGCGGCGGGGCCGGTATAGGGTTGGTAGCGGGGCTCGGCGCTCATGGGCGGTGCTCCTCGAAGCTCGGCGCCGGGCTGTAGACCCGTGGCGCGCTGTGGTGGGGCAGGTGGATCAGGTTCAGCCGGTGGCGCCGCGCCCAGTCCACGGTGAGCGCGGTGGGGGCGGAGAGGCTGACCAGGGTGGCGAAGCCGGCGCGCACCGCCTTGTGCAGCAGCTCCAGGCTGCAGCGGCTGGTGACCACGGCGAAGCCGGCGTGGGCCGGCAGCCGCTCGGCGGCGAGCGCGCCGATCAGCTTGTCCAGGGCGTTGTGCCGGCCGATGTCCTCGCGGCACAGGCGCAGTTCGCCGCGTTCGTCGACGAACAGGGCGGCGTGCAGCGCGCCGGTGCCGCGGGCGCGCTGCTGGGCCTCGGCGATGCGCGCGCGCAGGTCGTCGAGGTGCGCGGCCGGCGGCAGCGCGCGCGCGGGCAGGGGCGCGAGGCCGGGCAGGGCCTGCTCCAGCGCCTCGACCCCGCACAGGCCGCAGCCGCTGGTGCCGGACAGCTGGCGGCGCTGGCGCTTGAGCGCCCAGAACGCGCGGGCGCTGACCTGTACCTCGGCCCGGCGCGCGTCGCCGGCGCCGTCGAGGGCGATGTCATAGATTTCTTCGATGGACTCCACCAGGCCATTGCTCAGGCTGAAGCCGCGGATGAAATCTTCCAGATCGGTGGGCGAGACCATCATCACGGCGTGGTTGAGGCCGTTGTAGTCGATGGCCAGGGCGCATTCTTCGGCCAGCCGGGTCTCGGCGAGGCGGGAGGCGGGCCCCATTTCGGCATAGGCGTAGCCATGCGGCGCGCATGGCGGGGGAGACACGGCAGGCATGAGGCAACCCTTCTCATGAGGGAATGGGCCCAGCCTAGGCCCTTGCGCGGCGGGCGTCTAATCGCCCTTGCCGATGGTCTGATCGATGCTGTCTATCACTCTGTGTCGAAGGCCCTTTGCCGCCCGTCGATTTCGTGTCGCAGGCCGCGATCAGCTGCGATCCTGCTGGAGCATCGACCCCGATGGGCCTACCTTTCCTGCTCGCCAGAGGGTCGCACGAGTACGCCATGAACGACGACATCGAGGGGCTGCTGGCCCGCCTGTACCGCGAGGAATCCCGTCGGGTGCTGGCCACCCTGATCCGCCTGCTGGGCGATTTCGACCTGGCCGAGGAGGCCCTGCACGAGGCTTTCCGCGCCGCCCTGGAGCAGTGGCCCGAACAGGGCGTGCCGGAGAGTCCGCGCGCCTGGCTGGTGTCCGCCGGGCGTTTCAAGGCCATCGACCAGCTGCGCCGCCAGGCGCGCTTCCAGGCCCTGGACGAGGTGGACGAGCCGGCCGGCGGCGAGGCCTGGGACGGCGAGCATCTGCAGGACGACCGCCTGCGCCTGGTCTTCACCTGCTGCCACCCGGCCCTGGCGGCGGACGCCCAGGTGGCGCTGACCCTGCGCGAGGTCTGCGACCTGACCACCGAGGAGATCGCCAGCGCCTTCCTGGCCACGCCGCCGACCATCGCCCAGCGCATCGTGCGGGCCAAGCACAAGATCCGCGACGCGCGCATCCCCTACGAGGTGCCAGGCCGGCGCGAGCTGCCGGAGCGCCTGGAGGCGGTGCTGCGGGTGGTCTACCTGGTGTTCAACGAGGGCTACTTCGCCAGCAGCGGCGAGAGCCTGACCCGCCAGCACCTGTGCGCCGAGGCCATCCGCCTCGGCCGTCTGCTGCTGGAACTGCTGCCGGAGGCGGAAGTGCGCGGCCTGCTGGCGCTGATGCTGCTGCAGGAGTCGCGCCGCGCCGCGCGCAGCGACGCCGAGGGCCGACCGGTGCTGCTGGAGGAACAGGATCGCGGCCTGTGGGACCGCCAGCTGATTGCCGAGGGCGAGGCGCAGGTCCAGGCCGCCTTCGCCTCCGGCGAGATCGGCCCCTACTGCCTGCAGGCCGCCATCGCCGCGGTGCATGCCGAGGCGCCGAGCGTCGAGGCCACCGACTGGGCGCAGATCGTCGGTCTCTACGACGTGCTGCTGGGCGCCTCGCCCTCGCCGGTGATCGAACTCAACCGCGCCGTGGCCCTGGCCATGCGCGACGGCGCCGAGGCGGGCCTGCGCCAGGTGGAGGCCATACTCGAACGCGGCGAGCTGGGCGACTACCACCTAGCCCACGCCGCACGCGCCGACCTCAACCGCCGCCTGGGCCGCTGGGGCGCGGCACGTAGCGCCTATCAGCGCGCTTTGCAGCTGAGCCAGCAGGGCGCCGACCGCCTGTTTCTCGAGCGCCGTCTGGCCGAGTTGCCAGGGGCCTGAAGTTTTTTTGCGCGGCTCTGTCGAATTTCCATGGCGCCGCTCGACCAGTAGGTGACAGCAGCGAAAACCGCTGCCAGGGAGGAACGCGATGAAATACCTGTGCCTGATCTACAGCGACGAGAAAGTCCTGCACGACTCGCCGGACAGCCCGCGCGATGCGGAGTGCCTGGACTACGCGCAGACCGTGCAGCAGAGCGGCCGCATGCTTGCTGCCGAACCGCTGGAGCCGGTCGCCACCGCCACCACCGTGCGCGTGCGCGGCGGCAAGCTGAGCATCACCGACGGTCCCTTCGCCGAGACCAAGGAGCAGCTCGCCGGCTTCTACCTGATCGAAGCGCGCGACCTCAACGAGGCGCTGCAGATCGCCGGCGGCATCCCCGCCGCGCGGGTCGGCAGCGTCGAGGTGCGGCCGGTGCGCGAGTTGCAAATCTGAGATTTCCTACCCTCTCCCTGGGGGAGAGGGGGCTATTCGTGCACGCCTGAGGCCATGTTTTGGCCTGCTGTCTCGCCAAGCATTCATCCATGGTTTGAACCGAGAGGCATCGAGATGAATCCTGATTACCCGAAAGTCGCCAGCCGCGAAGAATGGCTGGCCGCCCGCTTGCAGCTGCTGGAGCAGGAGAAGGCCCTGACCCACCAGCGCGACGCGCTCAACGCCCAGCGCCGTGCCTTGCCGATGGTGGCGATCGACACCGACTACCGCTTCACTGGGCCGGAAGGCGAGGTCGGCCTGGTCGATCTGTTCGCCGGGCGCAGCCAGCTGATCGTCTATCACTTCATGTTCCACCGCGACAAAGGCGAGGGCTGTCCGGGCTGCTCCTTCCTGGCCGACAACATCGGTCACCTGGCCCACCTGCATGCCCGCGACACCAGCCTGGTGCTGGTCTCCAACGCGCCGTTGGCCGAGCTGGAAGCCTTCAGGAAGCGCATGGGCTGGAACCTGCCCTGGTACTCGTCGTTCGGCAGCCGCTTCAACTACGACTTCCACGTCACCATCGACGCCAGCCAGGCGCCGGTCGAATACAACTACCAGGATGAGGCCGAGCTAAAGCGTATGGGGCAGCTGGACATGATCAAGGGTGAGTTGCCCGGCGCCAGCGTGTTCCTGCGCGACGGCGCCCAGGTGTTCCACACCTATTCCACCTACGCCCGTGGCCTGGACATGCTGATGAACGCCTACCACTACCTCGACCTCACGCCGTTCGGCCGTGGCGAGGGCTGGGGCGGCATGGCCGATGTGGACGGCAAGGGGCTGAACTGGACCCGTCTGCACGACCAATACGACGGCGCGACTGCTGCCAAACACGACTGCTGCGCCTGAGAGCGATCTCTTGATCGTCGGCCATGCTGCGGTGAAATCGGACCGGGACGCGGCTTCTCGGGCTGCTCATTTACTGTTTGTAAACTCCGCGCCCTCGTCCAATTTCGCCTTGCCTGGCTCTAGCTCAAAAGATCGCAAACAGCTTCTAAACGAGGAGAGAATTCATGAGCACTGCAAACAGCGAACTGAAAGCCCTGACCGACAGCTGGGAAGCGGCCAACCAGGCCCGCGACGTCGACGCCATCCTCGGCCACTACGCCGATGATCTGGTCGCCTTCGATGCCATCCTGCAACTGCAGTTCAAGGGCCGCGAGGTCTACAAGGCGCACTGGAAAAACTGCCTGGAGATGTGCCAGGGACCGATGACCTTCGAGGTACACCAACTGCAGCAGTGGGGCGAGGGCGATGTCGGCTTTGGCCATTTCCTCTGCCACTGCGGCGGCACCGACAACGAGGGCAATACGCACAACTGCTGGATGCGCGTGACCCAGGGCTACCGGCGGATCGGCGGCCAGTGGCGCATCGTGCATGACCACTTCTCCGCACCCTTCGATCCGGAGAGCGGCCAGGCGTTGTTCGAACTGCAGCCCTGAGTCCGACAAGGGCCGTCCGTGGATGGTCCTTCCGCCCATATCGCAAGGAAGGCAAGCATGAGCATTCTGATCGTCGTTGTCCTGCTGGTCGCCGGGCTGGTCGTGTTTATCGCCACGCGCCCGGCTCAGTTCCGCGTCGAGCGTTCGGCGCTGATCCAGGCGCCGCCCGCCGCGCTGCAGGCGCAGATCGAGGATTTTCATCAGTGGCCGCACTGGTCGCCCTGGGCCAGGCGCGACCCGGCGATGAAGGTGGACTACGAGGGCCCGGAGCGGGGCGTCGGCGCCATCCAGCGCTGGATGGGCAACAAGGACGTGGGTGTCGGCAGCGCGACCATCGTCGACAGCGTGCCGGGCGAGCGGGTGCAGGTGCTGCTGGAGTTCATCGAGCCGTTTCGCGCTACCAGCCTGGCCGAGTTCCGCTTCACCCCGGAGGGCGCCGGCACCCGGGTGAGCTGGAGCATGACCGGGAACAACGGCTTCATCGGCAAGGCCATCTCGCTGGTGTGCGATGTGGATGGGCGGGTCGGCGGCGACTTCGAGCAGGGTCTGCAACAGCTACGCATGCGGGTGGAGGAGAGCTGATCGGCGTACAATCGCGCCTTTGCTTTATACCGCCTGGCTAAGGAGTAACCGTGGAATCGGTGATTTCCGTCGAGAACCTGAGCAAGACCTACAAGTCCGGCCATCCGGCGCTGAACAACATCAACCTGGACATCCGCAAGGGCGAGATCTTCGCCCTGCTGGGCCCCAACGGGGCCGGCAAGACCACCCTGATCAGCATCATCTGCGGCATCGTCAACCCGGGCGAGGGCAAGGTGCGCGTCGCCGGCCACGACATCAAGGCCGAGTACCGCGCGGCGCGCGCGGCCATCGGCCTGGTGCCCCAGGAGCTGGTCAACGACGTGTTCGAGACGGTCTGGGCGACCGTCAAGTTCAGCCGTGGCCTGTTCGGCAAGAAGCCGGACCCGGAGTACCTGGAGCGGCTGCTCAAGGACCTGTCGCTGTGGGACAAGCGCGAAGCCAAGATCTTCGAACTCTCCGGCGGCATGAAGCGGCGGGTGATGATCGCCAAGGCGCTCTCCCACGAGCCGTCGATCCTGTTCCTCGACGAGCCTACTGCCGGGGTCGACGTGGAGCTGCGCCGCGACATGTGGAACATGGTGCGGCGCCTGCGCGAGCGCGGCGTGACCATCATCCTCACCACCCACTACATCGAGGAGGCCGAAGAGATGGCCGACCGCATCGGGGTGATCCGCAAGGGCGAGATCATCCTGGTGGAGGACAAGGACGCGCTGATGCACAAGCTCGGCAAGAAGCAGCTCACCGTGCAGCTCAAGCACCCGCTGGCCGACGTGCCGGCCGAGCTGGCGCACTACGGCCTGGAGCTGGCCGACGAGGGCCACGCGCTGGTGTTCACCTTCGACGCCCAGCGCGAGCACACCGGCATCGCCGAGCTGCTCAAGGACATGGCCCAGCACGGCCTCGACTTCAAGGACCTGCAGTCCAGCGAAAGCTCGCTGGAAGACATCTTCGTCAGCCTGGTCCACGAAAAGGAGCGCGCATGAACCTGCAAGCCATCAAATCCATCTACCTGTTCGAGCTGCACCGCACCTGGCGCACCCTGCTGCAGAGCATCGCCACCCCGGTGATCAGCACCTCGCTGTACTTCGTGGTGTTCGGCTCGGCCATCGGTTCGAGCATGACCGAGGTGCACGGCGTGAGCTACGGCGCCTTCATCGTGCCTGGCCTGATCATGCTGGCGCTGCTCACCGAAAGCATCGGCAACGCCTCGTTCGGCATCTACATGCCGAAGTACTCGGGCACCATCTACGAGTTGCTGTCGGCGCCGGTGTCGTTCTTCGAGATCCTGGTCGGCTACGTCGGCGCGGCGGCCACCAAGTCGGTGGTGCTCGGCCTGATCATCTTCGCCACCTCGCGGCTGTTCGTCGATTTCGAACTGGCCCACCCGTTCTGGGCGTTGGCGTTCCTGGTGCTGACGGCGATCACCTTCTGCCTGTTCGGCTTCATCATCGGCGTGTGGGCCGACGGCTGGGAGAAGCTGCAGATCGTGCCGGCGCTGATCGTCACGCCGCTGGCCTTCCTCGGCGGCAGCTTCTACTCGATCAGCATGTTGCCGGAGCTGTGGCAGAAGCTGACCCTGTTCAACCCGGTGGTGTACCTGATCAGCGCGTTCCGCTGGGCGTTCTTCGGTGTGGCCGACGTCAACCTGGGCCTGAGCGTCGGGATGATCCTCGGCTTCCTGCTGGCCTGCGTGCTGGTGGTGAGCTGGATCTTCAAGACCGGCTACCGGCTGAGGCAGTGAGGCGCGGATTCCCGGCTCTGGGGGAGGCTGCCGAGCCGCTCTTGCGAGTGGCTTTTTGCATGCGGTTTTCGCTTGGGAAAAGCCCGCGGGCGCAGTGATTTTCGTTATTGCTAGAATTCCCTGCAGCCCAGCAATCATGCGGCTTTGCGCTAATGCGAATCGCTCCGGCGGGCGCGGCATTTTGCTGCTTGACCATTGCCGTTCAAGAGCCGAAGCTGCCGCCCTTGAGTGATCTTTTTTGTGGGAGCCGAGTCATGAAGGGCGCGACCGAAGTCGTCGATTATCTGAGGGATCTGCTGCGTGGCGAGCTGGCCGCGCGCGATCAGTATTTCCTCCATTCGCGGATGTACCAGGACTGGGGCTTCACCAAGCTCTACGAGCGGATCAACCACGAGATGGAGGAGGAGACCCAGCACGCCGACGCATTGCTGCAGCGCATCCTGTTCCTCGAAGCCACCCCCGATATGACGCCCAAGGCCATCCACCCCGGCGCCACCGTGCCGGAAATGCTGCGCTCGGACCTCAAGCTGGAATACGAAGTCCGCGCCGCGCTGGCCAAGGGCATCGAGCTGTGCGAGCAGCATGGCGACTTCATGAGCCGCGACATCCTGGTGCTGCAGCTCAACGACACCGAGGAAGACCACGCCTACTGGCTGGAGCAGCAGCTCGGCCTGATCGACCGCGTCGGCCTGCAGAACTACCTGCAATCGCAGTGCTGAGCGCGTCGGTCCGAGGGTGCGCATGGCGCACCCTTTAATTTTCTAGCTTGTTTCGTGGCTGGCGCTGCCACTCCTCCGCACTCCTCCAGCAAATCCGAACGGTATCTTGAGCCACGAGCTTGCATCAGCACCATTGTTGTCGGTGCTGACGTCGCCAAGCACTCATTCGATATCGTGACCCTGCCGAGCAACGGCAAGCACCGTACGAAAGCCAATCTATCCAACGTTCAGGCGGGTTCGAGGGGCTGCTGATGGTTTCAAGCACGCCAAGCCGCAGGCCTGTCTGGATCGTGATGGAAGCCACCCGCATCTACCCTGAAGCCTTCAATTGCTCGATAAGTGGCAAGACGCTGCTTCGGTGTGGATGCCGCCTATGCCTATCAGGCAATTTTTCCATGCCTTAAAGGCATCGAATTTTTAATAATCAATAAATTCAATAACTTAATCGTAATATATTCCTTAAAGATATTTAAAAGTTATTAAAAATTACTTTAAGGGATAAGCAGGCTCGCCAATCATGCCTCCCACGAACGAACCGCTCTGCCCCGAGGCTTTGCACGGTTCGCCAGCGAAAGCCATGAATCAGGGAGTCTTGCCGATGGGCAATGTCCTCAAGGCCGACCAGATCGGCGAAGTGTTCCGCCGCGATGCCGACGTCCTCGACCTCGGTGTCTCGCTGCGCCAGGCCCTGGGTCTGCAGCGCCACGTCCCGTCGCGGCAGCGGCCGGTGCTGGGCCGGCGCGAGGCCGTGCTGCTGGGGTTGTTCGCCCTGACCCTGCACGGCGCCGTCATCTACTGGCTGAGCCAGCGTACCGAGCCGGTGCTGCCGGAAGTGCCGGTGCAGATACCGCCGATGACCATCGAGTTCGCCGCTCCGCCGCCACCGCCCGAGCCGATCATCGAGCCGCCGCCACCGCCGGTGGTCGAGGAGCTGGCGGTCAAGCCGCCGCCCCCCGAGCCGCCGCCCAAGCCGAAGCCCCAGCCGCCGAAGCCCAAGCCGAAGCCGGTGCCCACGCCGGTCGAGCCACCGCCCGCGCCGCCCAAGGCCGAGACGCCGCCAACCCCGCCGGCTCCGACTCCGCCGCCGCCGGCCCCGGTGGAAACGCCGCCCTCGGCCAACGCCGCGTACCTGAAGAACCCGGCGCCGGAATACCCGAGCCTGGCCCAGCGCCGTGGCTGGGAAGGCACCGTGCTGCTGCGGGTGCACGTCCAGGCCAACGGCAAGCCGAGCGAAATCCAGGTGCAGAAGAGCAGCGGCCGCGACGCCCTCGACGAGGCCGCGGTGCGCGCGGTCAAGCGCTGGAGCTTCGTGCCCGCCAAGCGCGGCGACGAGACCATCGCCGGCTGGGTGACCGTACCGCTGGACTTTCGTTTGAATTAACAGCCGCTTGAACCGACCGACCGAAGCGGCGCCCGCCGGCGCCGCACCTGAACAGACTGCAATACGATCCACGAGGAACGCGACATGAACCTGCTTACCGACTCCCCCTTCCAATCGGTCGAACACAGCGTCATCTGGCTGCTGATCGGCTTCTCCGTCATCACCTGGGGCCTGGCCCTGATCAAGGGCATCCAGTTCGCCCGCCAGCGCTACCAGGACCGCCGCTTCCACAAGCAGTTCTGGGCCGCCACCAGCCTGGAATCGGCCGCCGAGCAGGGCCAGCAGCAGAGCGGCGCGGTCGCCCGCCTGGCCCAGGCCGGCTTCGCCGCCATCCAGGTGCAGGACGGCCACGCCCATGACCTGGCCCAGTCGATCAACCACCAGGACCGCCTGGAGCGCTCCCTGCGTCAGCAGATCCAGCGCGAGCGCCGCTCCCTGGAGTCCGGCCTGGCGGTGCTCGCCTCGATCGGCTCGACCTCGCCCTTCATCGGCCTGTTCGGCACCGTGTGGGGCATCATGGAAGCGCTCAAAGGCATCAGCGCGGCGGGCAACGCCAGCCTGGAAACCGTGGCCGGCCCCATCGGCGCGGCGCTGGTCGCCACCGGCGTGGGCATCGCCGTCGCCGTGCCGGCGGTGCTGGTCTACAACTACTTCCTGCGCCGCCTCAAGCTGACCGCCGCCGACCTCGACGACTTCGCCCACGACTTCTACAGCCTGGCGCAGAAGAGCGCGTTCAAGGTCATCAGCCACCCCGGCGCGCGCAAGCCGCAGCAGCCGCAGAACGTGAAGGAGGCCGTCTGACATGGCCTTCTCCACCCAGGACAGCGACGAAGTCCTCTCCGAGATCAACGTCACCCCGCTGGTGGACGTCATGCTGGTGCTGCTGGTGGTGTTCATCGTCACCGCGCCGCTGCTGACCAACTCCATCCCGATCAACCTGCCGAAGACCGAGGCCGTGGCCCCGGCGGACCAGAAGGACCCGCTGGTGGTGAGCATCGACGGCGACGGCAAGCTGTACATCAACAAGGACGAGATCCAGCCCGAACTGCTGGAGAGCAGCCTGGCCGAAGCCAAGGCCAAGGACGCCGAGATCAAGGTACAGCTGCAGGCCGACGACACCGTGGACTACGGCGTGGTGGCCAAGGCCATGGCCAGCATCGAACGCGCCGGCATCACCAAACTCGCGGTGATCACCGCCCGCTAGACCCTTTCTCGAGGACCGTTCTTACCAGGCAGGGGGACGGTCCTTTTTTTATTCAGTAGTTGGAAAGAAACAGGAACCCAAGTCCGCGCAGCGGCAGAAAGAAACCACCAAGCAACGCGGAGCCGGAGTCCCCGTCAGGAGGCCGAGTGGAGGTGTTGCGCAGGGGGACGAGCCGCAGGGACGCGGCGAGAGGCATAACGGGCCATGGACGGCCCGTGTATGCCGTGCCCCCGGAGCGGAACCGGAGGGAGGGAAGTCCGGGCGTAGCCCGGACCCGGATGCCGGGGGGCGCTTTCTTTTGCTTACTTTTCTTTGCGCAAACAAAGAAAAGTGAGTCGCCCGGAGGGGGCGAAACCAGAAGTGTCCGAACACTCGGTAATCGGCCAGAAACCGCATCCCCGGATTTCATCCGGGCTACGGCCGCGCCCCGACAGGCCGGTGCACGGCCCCCGGTGCGCACGGCGCACCCTACGAGTACGTGCAGCCGTTGATTGCGGCATCACTTTTCTTCACGAGGAGCCACCATGACCACCCTGTACATCGCCCCGGGCGCCTGCTCGCTGGCCTCGCACATCGCCGTGCACGAGCTGGACCTGCCGATCCAGGTCGAAAAGGTCGCCCTGCGCACCCCGGACTCACCCATCCACGCCATCAACCCGCTGGGCCGCGTGCCGGCCCTGCAACTGGACGACGGCACCCTGATCACCGAGAACAGCGCCATCCTGCCGTACCTGGCCGACCAGGCGCCCGGCACGCCGCTGTTCGCCCCGGCCGGCAGCGCCGAGCGGGCGCAGCTCCAGAGCTGGCTGGGCTACCTGGCGGCGGAAATCCACACCGCCGCCTTCCGCCCGCTCAACCGCCCCGAGCGCTACTCGGCGGACGAGGCGGCGCACCCGGGCATCCGCGCCCAGGCCCGCAGCCAGCTGTACAAGGCCTTCGAACACATCGACAAACACCTGCAGGATCGCCAGTGGCTGGTCGGCGAACGCTACACCCTGGCCGACGCCTACCTCGGCGTATTCGCCAGCTGGCTGCTGCGCCTCGGCGCGCCGTTCGACGAGCTGCGGGCGGTGGCCCGGGTGCGCGAGCAGTGGGCCGCGCGCCCCGCCGTGCAGCGGGCACTGCGGGCCGAAGGCCTGCTCTGAGGGCGCGCCCGTGGCCGAGGTGCATACCATCGCCACCTGGGCCCTGGCCGTCAGCCGCGCGCTGGAGGCCGAGGGCTTCGCCAGCGCCGCGCTGCTGGGCGAGGCGGGCATCGATCCGGCCTGGCTGAACGACAGCGACCGGCGCATCCCGGTGGCGCTGATGAGCCGGCTGTGGCGCGCCGCGCGCCGGGTCAGCGGCGACGATTGCTTCGGCCTGCGGGTGGCGCGGCACTGCTTCCCCACCGATTTCCACGGCCTGCTGTTCGCCATCCAGAGCAGCGCCACCATCGCCGAGGCGCTGCAGCGGGTGGTGCGCTTCTCCGGGGTGGTGACCACCTCGGCCAACCTCGAACTGGTCCACCAGGGCAGCCGCTGCCGGCTGCTCTATCGGCCGCTGCCCGGGGTGCAGGCCGAGCAGATCGCCACCGAGGCGCTGATCGCCTGCGCGGTGCGCCTGACCCGGCAGAGCTGGTCCGAGCTGGACTTCATCAGTGCCGTGGAACTGGTGCGCCCGGCGCCGGCAGACCCGCAGCGCTGGGAAGCCCTGCTCGGCTGCCCGATCCGCTTCGATGCGCCGTGCAATGCCATCGTCTACGTCGCCCAGCCGCTCGGCCTGGCCCTGCGCACCGGCAACCGCGAGGTCGCCAGCGGCCTGGACCGGGTGATGGTCGAGTACCTCCAGCGCCTGGCCCAGCCCGACCTGCCGGGCCGGGTGCGCGACGTGATCGTGCGCAGCCTGCCGCTCGGCGAGGTGCAGCAGGGTGCGGTGGCCGAGGCCCTGGGCATGAGCGTGCGCAACCTGCACCGCCACCTGCAGAAGCACGCCACCAGCTTCAAGGAGCTGCTCGACGAGACCCGCCGCCAGCTGGCCTTCGACTACCTGCGCCAGGCCCGCTGCTCGGTCAACGAGGTGTGCTACCGGCTGGGCTTCAACGAGCCGAGCAGCTTCAACCGGGCGTTCCGCCGCTGGACCGGCGAGACCCCGGGGCAGTGGCGCCGGCGCGCCCTGCAACCGGCCACGCGCCTGCCTGGCGTGCGCCGCGAACCGCCGCGCGCGAGTCTGGAGCTGGCTGTCTGAGTGTCAGGCTGTCCGCTGGGGGCGTACGGGGCGGCTGGGCGGTGTTCCGATTGGTCGCGAAGCTTTGGCGTCAGGTCTGTTCGCGGACAAGTCCGCTCCCACGGGGCAGGGCTCGCCAATGGCCGATCGTGTCCGCTCATGTGAGCGGCATTGGTGTCCGTGGCGGACTACGGCTTGTCCGGCCAGGCCCATCCTCGTTGCCCAGCGCTCCCTAGCATCGGCTCACCAGGCGAACAGTCGATTCGCCGGCGAAACCGCCCGTGCGCCAGGAGTATCCCCATGACCCGCATCAGCCACCGCCCGGCCATCGCCGGCGCCCTGCTCAAACCCCTCGGCATCGCCCTGCTGCTGGCCCTGCCGCAGCTGCTCCAGGCGGCGCAGGAGGGGCCCGCCGACGAAGCCGTCGTCGAGGCCGAGCCGACCCTCGGCAAGGTCACCGTCACCGCCCGCCGCCGAGCCGAGGACGCCCAGGCCGTGCCCACGCCGATCACCGCCCTCAGCGGCGCCGACCTGGAGAGCCAGAAGGTCTACCGCATCCAGGACTTGCAGCAGGCGCTGCCCAGCGTCAACGTCGCCTACGTCCACGCCCGGGTGTCCAGCCTGGCGGTGCGCGGCATCGGCAACAACCCGGCCAGCGACGGCCTGGAGGGCAGCGCCGGGGTGTACCTGGACAATGTCTACCTGGGCCGCCCCGGCATGGCCGCCTTCGACCTGCTGGACATCGAGCAGCTGGAACTGCTGCGCGGCCCCCAGGGCACCCTGTTCGGCAAGAACACCACCGCCGGCGTGCTCAACATCAGCACCCGCAAGCCCACCTTCACCCCCGAGCGTGCTCTGGAGATCAGCGGCGGCGAGCGTGGCTACTTCCAGGGCAAGGGCAGCGTCTCCGGCGGCCTCACCGACAGCCTGGCCGGGCGCCTGTCGTTCTACCGCACCCGCGAGGACGGCTACCTGGACAACGACCACGACGGCCGCACCCTGCTCGGCGGCGACCGCGAGGGCCTGCGCGGCCAGTTGCTGTTCCAGCCGGACGACGACTTCAGCCTGCGCTGGATCAGCGAATACAACGAGGAGAACTCCAGCGCCGGCAGCTCGGTGATCTACGGCGGCGCGCAGAAGTTCTGGGACCGGGCGACCCTGGTCGGCGCTTCGCCGCGGATCGGCCGCAGCAACATCGACGCCCGGCAGAACGTCAGCGTGCACCAGAACGGCCACTCCCTGGAGGCCAACTGGAACCTGGCCGGCGGCTACACCCTGACTTCGATCAGCGCCTACCGCTACTGGCACTTCAACCCGGCCAACGACGCCGACCAGCTCGACGTGGCGGTGATCGACGACCTCGGCTACGAAGTCCGCGCCCGCCAGTTCTCCCAGGAAATCCGCCTGGCCTCGCCCAGCGGCGGCGCCTTCGACTACGTGCTCGGCGCCTATGCCTTCAAGCAGGACCTGGGCAACCGCATCTTCACCGACCTCGGCCCGCTGGCCGACCTCAACCTGATCGGCTTCGACCTCGACGCGCTGAACGACGTCAGCACCAAGACCAACGGCAAGATCGACACCAACAGCTTCGCCCTGTTCGCCCAGGGCACCTGGCACCTGACCGACAAGCTCGACTTCACCGCCGGCGTGCGCGGCACCTACGAGGAGAAGCAGGCGCGGGTCAGGCGCTTCGCCCCCACCGGCGGCGCGCCGGCCAGCGGCCTGGCCGCGATCATCCGCGACAGCCAGGTCGGCGCCTACGACTCCGGCGACCTCAGCCTGTACAACGCCGCGCCGTCGCTGCTGCTCAGCCTCAGCTACCAGTTCCGGCCCAACCTGCTCGGCTACGCCTCGCTGTCCCACGGCGAGAAGTCCGGCGGGGTCAACCTGGCGGTGGGCTCGGCGGCCCAGGCCGGCGCCGACTCCCTGCTGGTCGGCCCGGAGCGCGCCAACGACGCCGAGCTGGGCTTCAAGAGCACCCTGTGGAACAACCGCCTGCAGCTCAATGCCAACCTGTTCTGGACCGGCATCCACGGCTACCAGGCCACCACCTGGTACCAGCCGCCCGGTTCGCTGACCGGCTACCAGGTGCTGTCCAACGCCGGCAAGCTGCGCTCGCGCGGCCTGGAGTTCGAGGCCACGGCGCTGCCGGTGCGCGGCCTGACCCTGCGCTTCAACGGCTCCTACAACGACGTCACCTACCTGCGCTTCCAGGACGCGCCGTGCCCGGCGGAAGTCGCCACCCTGGCCGGCGCGCCCGCCACCTGCGACCTGTCAGGCGAGCGCGTGGCTGGCGCCTCGAAGTGGATCGCCAACCTCAGCGGCGAGTACGCCTGGCAGCTGGAGCACCGCCTGCAGCCCTACGTCGCGGCCGGCTACGCCTACCGCTCCGAGGCCGAAGGCACGCTGGACAACTCCGACCTGTCGAGGATCAATGGCTACGGCCTGCTCAACTTGGCCGCCGGCCTGCGCACCGACCTGGGCGACGGCCAGCTCGACGCCTCGCTGTGGGTGAAGAACGCCACCGACAAGGAGTACTACCTGGCCGTCGGCGCCGCCGGCAACGGCCTCTACACCGGCTCGCTGGGCCAGCCGCGCACTGCCGGTCTGACCCTGCGCTACGACTTCTGAGGGAAACATGAGCAGACAACTGAGACTCGGCGCCTTCCTGATGGCCAGCGGGCACCACCTGGCGGCCTGGCGCCACCCCCGCGCCTGGGCCGGCGGCGGGGTCGACTTCGAGCACTTCAAGCGGGTGGCGCGGACCGCCGAGCGCGGCAGGTTCGACGCCATCTTCTTCGCCGACAACCTGGCCCTGCTCGGCCCACCCGAGCTGGCCAGCCTGACCATCGGCGGCGACGTGCTCGACCCGCTGATCCTGCTCGCCGGCCTGGCCAGCGTGACCGAGCACCTGGGCCTGATCAGCACGGTGTCGACCAGCTACAACGACCCCTACCTGCTGTCGCGCCGCTTCGCCTCGCTGGACCACATCTCCGGCGGCCGGGTCGGCTGGAACCTGGTGACCTCGGCCACCGACCAGGAGGCGCAGAACTTCGGCCGGGAGCGCATCGACGACCATGCCGACCGCTACGCCCGCGCCGAGGAATTCATCGACATCGCCACCGGCCTGTGGGACAGCTTCGACGACGACGCCTTCGTCCGCGACAAGGCCAGCGGCCGCTTCTTCGACCCGGCCAAGGTGCACGTGCTGGACCACCGTGGCTCGCACTACCCGCTGGTGCGCGGCCCGCTCAACCTGCCGCGCGGCCCCCAGGGCCACCCGGTGCTGGTGCAGGCCGGCTCCTCCGAACCGGGCAAGGAACTGGCCGCGCGCACCGCCGATGTGGTGTTCACCGCCCAGCAGACCCTGGCCGGCGCCCAGGCCTTCTACGCCGACCTCAAGGGGCGGCTGGACCGGTACGGGCGCACGGCGGACGAACTGAAGATCATGCCCGGCATCTCGCCGGTGCTCAGCCGCACCCGGGCCGAGGCGGAGGACAGATTCGGCGAACTGCAGGAGCTGGTCGACCCGCGCCTGGGTCTCGGCCTGCTGGCCGGCATGGCTGGCGGTTTCGACCTGTCGCAGTACCCGCTGGACGGGCCGCTGCCCGAACTGCCGGAGAGCAATGCGATGAAGAGCCGGCAGAGCCTGTTCATCGACCTGGCCCGGCGCGAGAACCTGACCATCCGCCAGCTCTACCTGCGCGTCGCCAGCGCCCGCGGGCATCACACGGTGATCGGCACGCCGGTGGAGGTGGCCGACGTGCTGGAGGAATGGTTCACCCAGGGCGCGGCGGACGGCTTCAACATCATGCCGCCGTTCCTGCCCGACGGACTGGACGACTTCGTCGACCAGGTGGTGCCGGAGCTGCAGCGGCGCGGCCTGTTCCGCACCGAGTACGAAGGCCGGACCCTGCGCGACAACCTCGGCCTGAAACGGCCGGCCAGCCGCTACGCCGCGAAAGCCTCCTGAATCAGGAGGCTTCACTCCCCGTCAGTTCCTCCAGCAGCTTCTCCTTGAGGCGCTGCAACTGCGCCGACGCCCGCTCGCGCGGGTGCGGCAGGTCGACCCGCACCTCGTGGCGGATGCGCCCGGGGCGGGCGTCCATGACGATCACCCGGTCGCCCAGGTAGAGCGCCTCTTCCACGTCGTGGGTGACCATGATCATGGTGCTGCGCTGCTGCACCCAGATGCGCTGCAGCTCGCGCTGCAGGTGTACCCGGGTCAGCGCGTCGAGGGCGCCGAACGGCTCGTCGAGCAGCAGCACCTTGGGCTGGGTGATCAGCGCCCGGGCGATGGCGGCGCGCTGGGCCATGCCGCCGGAGAGCTGGTGCGGGTAGGCCTGCTCGAAGCCGGTCAGGCCGACCAGGGCCAGGTGCTCGGCGATCAGCTCGGCCTTTTCCTTGCTGCCCAGGCGGCGGTTCTTCAGGGCCAGGGCGATGTTCTGCTCGACCGTCTTCCAGGGGAACAGGCGGTGGTCCTGGAACACGATGCCGCGGTCCAGGCTGGTGCCGGACACCGGCTCGCCGTCCAGGCGGATCTGGCCCTGGTAGTCGTTCTCCAGGCCGACGATCAGGCGCAGCAGCGAGGATTTGCCGCAGCCGCTGGCGCCGACGATGCTGACGAACTCGCCGGGCAGCACCTGCAGGTTGATGTTGTGCAGCACCGGCAGCGCCTTGCCGTCGATCCGGTAGGCCTTGTGCAGGCCGCGGATGTCGAGGGCGCCGGGTTGGCGCAGGTCGTTGCCGAGCAGTTGCGGGTCGAAGATGGCGGTCATGGCGGTTACCTAGCGACGAAGGTTGCGCCAGCGCAGCAGGTGCCGGCTCAGGCGCGAAAACAGTTGGTTCATGGCGTAGCCGAGCAGGCCGATGCAGAGGACGGCGATCAGCACCACCTCCATGCGCGAGCCGGTCTCGGCGTTCATCATCAGGTTGCCCAGGCCCATGCCGGTGGAGAGGAACAGCTCGCAGCCCACCGAGCTGACCCAGGCGAAGGCCAGGGCGTGCAGCAGGCCATTGGACAGGCTCGGCAGGGCGCTGGGCAGCTGCACGTGGACGAAGCGCTGCAGCGGGCCCAGGGCGTAGATGCGGCCGACCTCCTGGTACTGCTTCTCGACGTGGCTGAAGCCCTCGAAGCTGTTCAGCACCATCGGGTAGAAGGCGGCCAGCGAGACGATCAGCACCTTGGAGAACTCGCCGCTGCCGAACCACAGGGCCAGCAGCGGGATCAGGCCGAGGATCGGCACCTGGCGCAGGGTGTGGTAGAGCGGCGCGAGCAGGCGCTCGGCGATCCTCGAATGGGCCATCAGCGCGCCCACGGCGAAGCCGGCGAGCACCCCGTAGAGCAGCCCCAGGCAGGTGCGCTGGAGGCTGGCCAGCACGCTCAACCACAGCTCGCCGGTGGCCAGCAGCTGCTCCAGGCCCTCGCCGATCTTGCTCAGCGGGACGAAGGCGTAGGCATGGCTGTCGCCCTGGCGCGACATGTACTCCCAGGCGGCGATCAGCAGCAGCGGCAGGAGCAGGCCGCGCAACGACAGGAGGAGTTTCTTCATGAGCGGGGTTTCCAGCGGAACAGGTGTTTTTCCAGCAGGCGGAAGCCGTGGTCGAGGGTGAAGCCGACCAGGCCGGTGACCACCACGCCGACCATCACGATGTCGATGCGCATCATCTGCCGGCTCAGCTCGATCAGCTGGCCGAGGCCGCTGTCGGCGGCCAGCAGCTCGGCCGCCACCAGCACCATCCAGGCGCGGCTCAGGCTGATGCGCAGGCCGGTGACGATGGGCGGCGCGGCGGCGGGGAAGGCCACGTCGCGCAGCAGGCTCCACAGCGGCAGGCGGTACACCGCCGCCACGTCGAAGTAGCCGCGCGGGATGCCCTTGACGCCCTCGCTGGTGGCCAGCGCCACCGGGAAGAAGGCGGCCTTGACCACGATGAGGATCTTGAAGGTCTCCTCGACGCCGAAGAACAGGATGAACATCGGGATCAGGGCGATCGAGGGAATCTGCCGCAGGGTGTGGAACAGCGGCGCGCAGTACGCCTCGACGTTCTTCGACAGGGCCATGGCGGTTCCGAACAGCAGCCCGCCGAGGGCGCCGAGGGTGAAGCCGATGGCCAGCCGCGACAGGCTGTTCTGCAGGTGCTCGCGCAGCTCGCCGCTGCCGAGCAGCTCGACGAAGGCCTCGTACACGTGCTGCGGCGGCACCAGGAGCTGGGCCGGGTACCAGCCGGCCTGGGCGACCAGGGCCCAGGCGGCGAGCAGGGCCAGCGGCGAGGCGAACCAGCTCAGGCGGTTGAAGGTGGCGGTCGGCATCTCAGCCCTCCAGGACGACGTTGGCGGGTGCGCGGCGGGCCTTGCGCAACCAGCAGAAAGTGGCCACCAGCAGCACCAGTGGAATCCACACGAAGAACAGGTTGTTGAGCCCCACCAGCTGGCTGATCGCGCCGCCGAGCAGGGCGCCGGAGAAGCTGCCGAGCATGCCGGCCAGGTTGAACAGGCCGGCGATCTTGCTCTTGTCCACCGGGTGCTCGCCGAGCTGGGCCATGTTGACCAGGTGCACCAGCGCCGCGGCGGTGCTCAGCAGCACGCCGCCGGCCGCCAGCAGGGCGTAGCCGTGGGCGCTGCCGATCAGCAGCAGGCCGAGCACGGCGGCGACCAGGCCGGCCAGGTAGGCGAAGCGCCGGCCGAAGTGCTCGACCAGGTAGCCGAGGCCGAACAGGCCGAGCACCGAGGCCAGGCCCTGGACCATCACCAGGCTCACCGCCTGGCTCTGCGACAGGCCGGCGCTGTTCATCGCCAGGAGGATGACGAAGGTGCCGAACAGCGCAGCGGTGGCGCCGGAGAGCAGCTCGATCAGGCAGCTCTCGGCGATCTCCACGTGGCCGAGCATGGCCAGCACCTGGGCCAGCATGCCGCCGTCCGCGCCGGCCTCGGGAACGACGGCGGGCTCGACCTGCTCGGCCTCCCAGAAGCCCAGGCTGTACACCGCCATCAGGCCGAAGCACAGGCCGATCACCACGAAGCCGAGGGTGAAGCTGCCGCCGCTCAGCCAGTTGCCCAGCAGCGGGCCGAGCAGGCCCATGCCGAGGGTCAGCGAGCCGCGGTACCAGCCGGCCTTGTCGTTGCCGATGCGCCGCAGCTGGCGCAGGAAGGCGCTGTTCATGGCGACGATGCGGAAGGGGATGCACAGGCCGATCAGCAGGCGGATCGCCGCCAGCCACAGCCAGCCGCCGAACAGCGGGATCAGCAGGTTGAGCAGCATCGGCCCGAGGCTGGCGAGGAAATACACCCGGCGTGCGCCGAAGCGGGCGATGACGAAGCCGGCGGGCAGGGTCAGCAGGACCATGCCCAGCGACTCCATGGCCGCGATGATGCCGAGCTGCAGGGCGTTGGCGCCGATCTCGATGGCGTACAGGGTGGTGACGATCTTCGCCATGCCGATGGTGGCGCCGCTGAAGGCGGCCAGCAGCATGAAGCTGGCGAGGAAGGCGCCGGGCCTAGATCGCGACATTGACCTTCTCCAGCAGCTGCTCCAGCGGCGCCGGGTCGATCCACTGGCGCACGTCGAAGCCGGCCGGGATGAAGTCCCAGCGTTGGAGGAAGTCGGTCAGGTCCTGCAGCGCGTGGATGGAGCGCTCGGCCAGGTTGGTCTGCAGGCGCAGGTGGGCGTCCTCGCCGTAGGCCCGCGCCACCCAGTACTCGCTGGTGTTCAGCTCGCGGGCGAGGAAGCGGCGGGTTTCCTCGGGGTGGGCCCAGCTCCACTGCTCGGCGCGCAGCACGGTCTCGAGGATCAGCACTGCCGCCTCGAAGTGCTCGTCGAGCAGGTGCTGGTCCACGGTCAGGGTGCGCGGCGTGCCGATGTTGGAACGGATCAGCGGGTCGGGGTGCGAGCCGACGTCGGTCACCACCCGCAGGCCGAACTCGTCGGCCAGGTGCAGGCCGTGGGCGCCCTTGAGGAAGATCGCGTCGATGTCGCCGCGCAGCAGGCCGATCAGCTCGTTGTTGCGCCGCCGCACGCGGCCGCCGAGGCTGACCTGGGCGCCGTGCACGTGGCGCACCGGGTTGTCGCTGTAGGTGCCGCCGTAGGGGTAGTCGACCAGCTCCACGTCGGCCACCGTCAGGCCTTCCAGGCTGAGGGCGTTCTCCAGGCCGCGGATGGCCTGGGCGCGGGTGAAGTCGATCTGCACGTTGGCCCACTTGGGCACGCCGAAGCGGCGGTTGCGCAGGTCGCGGATGTCCTTCACCGGGCTGTCGTGGCTGGTGACGATCAGCTGCACCTCGTCGCTCCACGACAGGCCCAGCACCCGGGTGGCGCGGCCGCTGGCGCGGGCCCAGATCGCCGGGATGTTGCCGCCGTGGCGCACCGAGTTGTGCAGGTGATGATCGAAGTGCGCCTCGCGCACCTCGCGGTCGGAAGATTCGCGCAGCGCCTGGATGCGCGTGCCGAACGGCCGGAAGGCCTGGGCCAGACGCCCGGACTCCACGGCGACGCCGAGCCCTGTGGGTACCGGACTGTGGGTGTACCAGAGGGTATCGAGAGGTTTGTTCATGTAGCGTGTGGTTCCAGAGGTTGCTCGGTGCCCCTGCGGGAGGGGGGGGGGCGGCTCCGGTGTTGCCGGAATCACCCTCACCCCCGGCCCCTCTCCCGGGGGGAGAGGGGAGATGTCAGCCCGCCTGCTTGGCGACGGCGCTGCGCAGGGTTTCCAGCGGGCGCGGGTCGATCCAGTCGCGCACCGAGAAGCTCTGCGGGATGAAGGCCCAGCGCTGGAGGAAGTCGGTGAAGTCCTGCAGGGCGACGATGGAGCGCTCGTCGAGGTTGGTGCGCAGGCGCTGGTGGGCGTCCTCGCCGTAGGCCTGGGTCACCCAGTACTCGCTGCTGTTGGTCTCGCGGGCCAGGTAGCGGCGGGTGTCGTCTGGGTGGGTCCAGGCCCATTCCTCGGCGCGCAGCACCGAGGCGAGGATGCCGACGGCGGCGTCGTAGTGGTTGTCCAGCAGGTTGAGGTCGACGCTCAGGGTGCGCGGGGTGCCGTTGTTGGCGCGCACCAGCGGTTCCGGGTGCGAGCCGGTGTCGATCACCGTGTGCAGGCCGAACTGCTGGGCCAGCTGGGCGGCGCTGGCGCCCTTGAGGAAGATCGCGTCGACCTCGCCGCGCAGCAGGCCGACCAGCTCGGCGTTCTGCCCGCCGCGACGACGGCCGCCGAAGGTGGAGACGCCGCCCACGGTCTGTGCCGCCTCGTCGCTGAAGGTGCCGCCGTGCAGGTAGTCGACCAGTTCGACGTCCTTCACTTCCAGGCCTTCCAGGCGCAGGGCGTTCTCCAGGCCGCGGATGGCCTGGGCGCGGGTGAAGTCGATCTGCGCGCTGGCCCAGTTGGGCAGGCCGAAGCGGCGGCCCTTGAGGTCCTTGACGGTCTTGATGCCGCTGTCCGGCAGGGTCAGGATCAGTTGCACCTCGTCGGCCCAGGACAGGCCGATCACGCGGGTCTCGCGGCCGCTGGCGCGGGCCCAGATGGCCGGGATGTTGCCGCCGTGGCGGACCGAGTTCTGCAGGGTGTGGTCGAAGTGCGACTCGCGCACCGCCTGGTTGTCCGACTCGCGCAGCGACTTGATGCTGGTGCCCTGGGCGCCCAGGGTTTCTTCCAGCCAGCCTTTCTGCACGGCGATGCCGAGGCCGGTCGGGACCGGGCAGCGGGTGTACCAGAGCGTATCGAGCGGTTGACTCATGGGGTGACTCTCCAAATGGGACGTGACGGCGGATGGCAAACACGGGCGGCGGATGCGCCCCGTGGACGGCTGCCAGGGGAAAGTGCAACCCCCATGCCACGGCCCGGCGAAACCTGTGCGGGCCGCGTGGTAGAAGGGTTGTGGGGTTTCAGGAGCGTTCAGGGAGGGTCCGGGCCGAGGGTCGTTGCTGCTGGGGCAACACCCTGGCAGCAGCGCCCTGCGTGTTTCCAGGCAGTCAGGCCGGAAGCCTCGCGGCGGGCACGCAACGCATGGCGGGCGCGTGGGTGAGGTTATGTCCCCGTGACGTGTTGCAGACGCTGCAACTGCCCCGCGGAAGCGGCCTGCCACTGGATTCCCGCCTGCGCGGGAATGACGGCTTCGGAAGAAACTCCACCCCCTACATCGTCATCCCCGCGCAGGCGGGGAACCAGAAGGGGCCAGGGCACTAAGGCACCCAACGGGGGCATAGCCGCAAAAGGCCATGTCCCCGTTGAAGGCTGCATACCTTGTGGGAGCGGATTTATCCGCGAATGCCGCGCCAATCGGAATGCCGCCCAGCCATTCCTACAGAGGCAGGATTGCGCCACACGTAACGGCTACATGGCCCAAAAAAAGCCCCGCGCGGGGCGGGGCTTCGAGGTGGGCGCGCGGGCGCTCAGACCACCGCCCTCAGCCCCTCGCGGGCCTCGGCCGGCTGGCGCGCGTGGACCAGCGGCAACACCTCCTGGCCGATGCGCAGGGCCTCTTCCAGGTGCGGGTTGGCGGCCAGGATGAAGGTCGAGAAGCCGGCGTCGCGGTACTCGGCCAGGCGCTCGGCGACGTTCTCGTGGCTGCCGACCAGGCCGATGGTCGGCCCCGGCTTGGCCTTGCCGAAGCCGGCCCACAGGTTCGGCCCGATCACCAGGTCGTCGAAGCGCTCGCTGCCCTGGTGGTAGGCGGTCTGGCGCGCCGCGCCGACCGAGTCGGAGCCGGTGGCGAAGTGCTGGATGGCGGCGGCGGTCCGGGCGTCGATGCGCTCGTACTGGCGGCGCAGCTCGCTCCAGGCGGCCTCCTCGGTCTCGCGGGCGAACAGGTCGATGCGGATGCCGAAGCGCACGCTGCGGCCCTGCTTGTCTGCCAGCTCGCGCACGCGCTCGATGTGCGGCCGGAGCTTGTCGATCGGCTCGGCCCAGTTCAGGTACACGTCGGCGTGGCGCGCGGCCACGTCCAGCGCCGGGTCGGAGAAGCCGGAGAAGTACACCCCGGGCTTGCGTTCGTGGCGCAGGTTGGCCGGCAGCGAGCCGTTCTCCAGCTGGTAGATGTCGCCCTGGTAGCTGAACTGCTCGTTCTCCCAGAGGCCCTGGATGATGTCGAGGAACTCGCCGGTGCGCTGGTAGCGCTTGTCGTGTTCGAGGAAGTCGCCGTTGGCGCGCTGGCTGGCCGGGTTGCCGCCGGTGATGATGTTCCACTCCAGGCGGCCGCGGCTGAGGTTCTGCAGGATCGCCGCCTGCTGCGCGGCGTAGGCCGGCAGGGTCCAGGTGGCCTGGAAGGCGATCAGGAACTTGATCCGCCGGGTCTCGCGGGCCAGCGCCGCGGCGGCGATCCACGGCTCGGGGCCGGTGGGCAGCAGCGCGCCCTCGAAGCCGGCCAGCTCGGCGGCCTTGGCCACCTGGGCGACGTAGTCGATGTAGGTGAAGCCGTCCGGCTCGCCGTTGGGCAGGCGCCCGGGGGCGATGTTGCCGGGGCGGTGCCGGGCGACGCCGCGGTTGTTCTTGTCCGAGGCGATGTGCGGGCCGTCGCTGCCAAGCGGCAGGCGCCAGAAGAATTCGGTGCTCATGGGTCACTCCAGTGCGATGCGCAGATGGCCGCCGTGTGCGGCCCTGGCACGGACGGGTGCAACCGCTATGCCAGCGCCACGGCCCGCGCCGGCGCTGGGCTCGCGGCGGGCGCGCCGGCCCGGGTGCGTGCCCAGCAACACCCGGCCAGCAATCGCTGCTGACCGGGCAGCAGGGCTGCTTCTGGAGCAGCAGCGGGGTGCTCCTTCTTTTTGGTAATTCCTTTTCAATCAACGACTTGTGTCGCTGGCACAGGAACTGCTGAAGGCTCGGTAACGCCGGGGTAGGGCCCCGGACCGTTCACTGCTCAAGAAGGACAGATTCGATGACCAGCATCAGCCTCGATACCCAGCAACGCGCCTACGTCGACCAGGCCAAGCGCGACTTCGCCAAGGCCTACCGCGTGCTCAAGGACAGCCGCACGCTGACCGCCACCAACACTTACCAGGCTTACCTGCGCGTGCCGGACAGCGAACTGGTGGTGGCCCTGCACGCGCCGAGCCCGTGGGCCGACGACGAGGAAATCCGCGCGGTGGTCGCCAGCTACGACGGCGTGGTGGCCCTCGACGAGACCGTCGAAGGCACCTCGCCGCTCAGCGGCAGCAAGTCCGGCGGCAACGGCAAGCGCTACGCCGCGGTGTTCCAGAACCGCCCGGAGGTCAACGTGGTGATCCACGTGCACACCCCCTACCTCGGCGGCTGGGCCAGCGCCCACCGGGTACTGCCGATCCGCTACGCCGCGTCGCAGCGCGTGACCCTGGCCCGCGAGCTGCCGATCTACATCGACCGCCGCCAGCAGGAGGCGGATTTCATCGTCGAGAAGATCGCGGAGAACCCGCACACCCCGGCGATCCTCGAGGCCAACGGCGGCGCGACCTTCTGGGGGACCGGGATCATCCAGGCGTCGAAGCTGATCCTGCTGATCGAGGAGGGCGCCTACTTCCAGGGGCTGGCCGAGCTGTTCGGCGGCTCCCAGGAGTTCGGGCCGGGGGTACTGGAGCAGCAGTGGAAGATGACGGGGCTGTGGGCGCAGGGGCAGAAGTTGTTGGACGTGGCGGCCTGATCGGGGCTGGCTGTTGAAAAAGCCCTGACAGCTTCGGCAACTGCTGGCCGGCCTGGCAGGGCGGACGCCCGGCGAGTGCTGTGCCTGGCGATCCGGGCCGTCAGGCCCGGGGCCCCTTTGGCAGGCACCTGTCCGCGAATGGTGGCGGCTCCCAAGAAGCTGGCCCTGGCTGCATGCGCAAATACCTGACCATGCTCATGACCTGCTCCGGACTGGGAGAAGACAATCGACTCCTGCAGGCCTTAGGCACATTCGCAACGCTTGACCTGGATGCCGCTCAGAGCTTCCAGCGCAGGGTGAGGGTGGTGCTGCGCGGTTCGCCGAGGTAGGTCTGGCGGGTCGGGCCGATGCGGTCGTAGTAGTACTTGTCGAACAGGTTGTTGACCGTCAGGGTGCCGTCCAGGTGGCGGTTCAGGCGGTAGCCGAGCTGCAGGCTGGCGAGGGTGTAGCCGGGCTGCTTCCAGCGCAAGCTGCCCACTTCGTAGGAGCTCTCGCTGACCCGTTTGAGGCCGCCGCCGAGGCTGGCGCCGTCCAGCCAGCCGTCGCCGAAGCGGTACTTGGTCCAGAGGTTGAAGTTGTGCCGGGGGAATCCGGTGGAGTACGGCTGGCCCTTGAGGGCGTCGTCGGCCTCGATGTACTCGGTGCGGGTGTAGGCGTAGCCGGTGGTCAGCTCCCAGCGCTCGGTAAGGCTGCCGCTGATCTCGGCTTCCAGGCCCTCGCTCTCCACCTCGCCGGCGGCGATGGAGGCGAACGGGTCGTCCGGGTCCTGCATGGCCTGGTTCTTGTCGCGGATGTGGAACAGCGCGAAGTGGCTGTTCAGGCGGCCGTCGAAGTACTCGCCCTTGATGCCGATCTCGTACTGCTGGCCCTCCCTCGGTTCGAGGAAGCGGTCGTCGCGGTCGCGGGCGGTCTGCGGCAGGTAGATGGTGCTGTAGCTGGCGTAGAGCGACAGGTGTTCGTCGAGGTCGTAGATCAGGCCGCCGTAGGGCACCACCTGGCCGCTCTCGGTCTGCTCGCTGTGTGCGTCATGATCCTCGGTGCGCCAGTCGCTGACCCGCGCGCCCAGCACCAGGGTCAGCGGGTCGAGCAGGCGGTAGCGCAACTGGCCGTAGATCGACGCCTGGCTCTGCTCCACGTCGGGTACGTCACCCAGCGGCAGGTCCGGCTTGGGGATGTGCACGTCGGGATCGAAGATGTTCTGGTTGGTGGCGAACATGCCGTAGGTCGAGCGGTTGTAGGCGGAGCCGCCGCTGTAGCGCTGCCAGCTGGCGCCGAGCAGCAGGTTGTGCTCGCGGCCCAGCGCCTCGAAGGGGGTGGAGACGAAGCCGTCCAGGTTGATGTCGCGCTCGTCGCTGCGGATGGCGATGGGCACCATGCGCACCTCGCCGCTGGCGGGGTCGATGAAGGAGCTGCTCCAGCCGTTGTTCTCGCCGTCGCTCTCGCGGTCCAGCAGGCTGACCGTCAGCTTGGCCTGGCCGCCGTTGGCCAGGCGGTGGTCCAGCTCGGTGAGGTAGAAGGTCAGGTGCTCGGTCTTGTTGTTCCAGTCCGCGCCGATGAAGGTGTTGCGGTCCAGGCGCGCCAGGGTGCCGTCGACGTAGCTGGACAGGCCGTAGAAGGGGTTGGACTTGCCGTCCTGGCGGACCAGCATGGCGGACAGGGTGGTGCTGTCGTCCAGGTCGAACTCCAGCGTGCCGTAGCTGACGTTCTTGCGCCACCACACGTAGTCGGTGAACGCCTGGCTGTCCTCGTAGGCGTTGACGAAGCGACCGCGCAGGCGGCCGTCCTCGCTGAGCGGGCCGGTGACGTCGATCTCGCTGCGGTAGCGGTCCCAGGAGCCGGCGGAGAGGCTGCCGCCCAGGGCGAACTCGCCGAGGGCGCGCTTGCGCGCCAGGTTGACCGTGCCGCCCGGCTCGCCGGCGCCCTGCAGCAGGCCGGCCGGGCCGCGCCAGACCTCGATGCGGTCGAAGATCGCCAGGTCGAGGAAGCCGCTGCTCCAGGAGCCCTGGCCGGCGCGCACCGGCACGCCGTCGAGCTGGTAGCTGTCGAGGTCGTAGCCGCGGGCCTCGATGTTGTCGGTGCCGGTGCCGTAGCTGGTGGTCTTCATGCCGGTGGTGTAGCGCATCGCCTCGCCGAGCGTGGTCAGGTTCTGGTCGTCCATGCGCTGGCGGGTGACCACGCTGACCGACTGCGGCGTTTCGCGCAGCGACTGTTCGCCCTTGCCCAGGGTGAGGCGGCCGGTGGTGTAGGAGCCGGTGCCCTCGGTGCTGGTGCCGAGGGCGCGGCCGCTGATGTTGGTGGCGCCCAGTTCGACCGCGTCCGACGGCTGGCTGATCACCAGGGTGTTGCCGCTCTGCTGGTAGCGCAGCCCGCTGCCGGCGAGCAGGTGGCCCAGCGCCGCGAGCGGTTCGAGCTGGCCGCGCAGCGCCGGGGCGGTCCGGCCGCTGGTCAGGCTGCTGTCGACCGCGATGGTCAGGCCGGCGGCCTCGCCGAGCTGGCGCAGGGACAGGGCCAGCGGCTGGGCCGGCAGGTCGAGGTCGACCGGCGCGGCGTGGACCTGGGCGGCAATGGACAGCGCCATGGCGGCGACCAGGTGGCGCATGGGGTATGCAGTGGGCATGGATTTCCCTTCTGTGAGGTTTGGCAGATGCACCCCTGACGCGCAGGCTCG
This sequence comes from Pseudomonas sp. GD04015, assembly GCF_029837675.1. Classification (NCBI taxonomy): domain Bacteria; kingdom Pseudomonadati; phylum Pseudomonadota; class Gammaproteobacteria; order Pseudomonadales; family Pseudomonadaceae; genus Pseudomonas; species Pseudomonas sp. GD04015. The sequence goes on from NZ_JAOEEE010000028.1 coordinate 42,507, forward strand.
GGAAATACCTGATGTCGCTGTCGCGAATCGTTCGCGGCACCGACGAACGGTCGTCCGCTGCCGAAGCGGCAGCGGTTCAGCGCGGGTGCAGCAGGGTGGCCCTGGCCTGGTGTTCCAGGCGCACCGGCGCGATCGCCGGCAGCGCGTCGAGGAAGTCCTCCACCTCGCCCAGCTGGACCACCGCGTCGATGCGCGGACCGCCGCCGCCGACCACCCGCACCGGCTGCTGGCGGTAGCGCGACAGGCTGGCGGCGATCTCGGCGAGGTCGGCCTGCTCGAACACCAGCCGTCCCGCCTGGAAGGCGAAGGCATTGTCCGCCGGCAGCGACAGCCGGTGCAGCTCGCCCTCCGCGTCCACTTCCACCACCTCGCCGGCGCGCAGCTGCAGGTTCTGGCCGGGCGCGGTCAGGCTGTCGACCCGGACCAGGCCGTGGTCCACGCTGACGCGCAGGCGGTCGCGCAAGCGGTCGACGGCGAAGCGGGTGCCGAGCACGGTGACCCGCGCCACCCCGCCATCGACGACGAAGGGTCGGTCTGGATTGCGCTCGACCTCGAACACCGCCTCGCCGCGCTGCAGGGCCACGTGCCGTTGGTGCTCGTCGTATTTCACGTGCAGTCGGGTGTCGGCGTTGAGGCTCACGGCGCTGCCGTCGCGTAGGCGTTCCTGGCGCTGTTCGGCGATGCCGGTCTGCAGGGCCAGGTCCTGAGGCCCCTGGCGATACAGGTGCAGGCCGGCGAAGCCCGCCAGCACCAGCAGCGCGCCGCACAGGGTGCCGCGCAGCAGATGGCGGCGGCGCGTGGTGCGGCGCCGCTCCATGGCGTCGGCCAGCGCCTCGCTGCCGCGTGGCGAGGACAGCTCGCCCCACAGCTCGGCGAAGGCCTGGTACTCGGCGGCGTGCTCGGGGCTGGCCGCCAGCCAGCGCTCGAAACGCGCGCGCTGGCGCGCGTCGCCCTCGCTGTGCAGGCGGACGAACCAGCGGGCGGCCTCCTCGCGCACGCCGCTCACGGCTGCAGCAGCTCGCGGGCCGCGCGCAGGTCGAGCAGGGCGCGCATCATGTGGCGCTCCACCATGTTCAGGCTGATGCCCAGCTGCTCGGCGATCTCGCGCTGGCCGCAACCCTCGATGCGGGCCAGCCAGAACACCTCGCGGCAGCGCGGCGGCAGGCAGTCGAGGATGCGCTGCAGGGCCTGCAAGCGCCGCTGCAGGTCGAGCAGGTGCTCGGGCGACGGCATGCAGGCGTCGCCGATGGCTTCGAGGGCGTCGAGGTCATCGTCCGGCAGCGGGCCGTAGCGGTTCTCCTTGCGGAAATGATCGACCAGCACCGAGCGCGCGACGCGCCTCAGGTAGGCGTCGGGCTGGGCGATGGGCTGCTGGTGCTGGGCCAGAGCGAAGCGCAGCAGGGCGTCGTGCAGCACGTCGTAGGCGCGCTGCACGCAGCGGGTCTGCCGGCTGAGGCTGAGCAGCAGGTCGCCGTAGGCCCAGCGCAGGTCGATGCCGAGCCAGTTCATTCGGCCGATCCCGGCGGTGAGAGGGTGTCGAGAGGATGGCGGCGGATCGGCACGGCACGGGGCTCGGAGGCGGTGATGGCGGAAAGGATAAGGGCGGCATCAATCGAACGTAAATAAGAAATATTTTTATTTGAGATGGCGCCAGGCGCTCCTCGCCGACCCATTCCGGCGATCGCCGGCGTTTACGTTCTTTACGGCCCCTCTTTCGCTACATGATGTTTGGAATTACCATGATAATTATTCTCATAAACAACATGCAGTCATTCGGAGCATCCCATGTCCCTTCTCGTTACCCGGCGTCAGCAGGGCGCTGTAGGTGAGCGCTCGTCCGTGTCCATTCGCCCGCTGGCCCTGGCCGTGCACATGCTGGCGATCGGCATCGCCATGCCTTCCCTGGCCCAGGCGGCGGAAACCGCCGAGCAGGCCGAGGACGGCGTCACCCTCGCGCCGCTGTCCATCACCGACACCGCCACCCGGGAACGCAACGCCGTCACCGAGGACACCCAGTCCTACACCACCGAGGCGGCGCGCACCGCCACCCCGTTGAGCATGTCCCTGCGCGAGACGCCGCAGTCGGTCAGCGTGGTCACCCAGCAGCGCATGCGTGATCAGGACATGCAGACCATCACCGATGTGGTGAACAACACCACCGGTATCTCGATGAACCGCTATGAAACCAGCCGCGGCCAGATCAACGCCCGTGGTTTCCAGCTCAACTCGCTGATGATCGATGGCGTCTCCACTATCTGGGAGCAGCCGTGGAGTTCCGGCGAAATCTTCAGCAGCCTGTCCATGTACGATCGCGTCGAAGTGGTGCGCGGCGCCAATGGCTTGATGACAGGCGCCGGCGATCCTTCCGCGTCGCTCAACATGGTGCGCAAGCGCGCCAGCAGTCGGGAGCTGAAGGGCTCGGTGGCGCTGAGCGCCGGCACCTGGGACACCTACGGCACCCTGGGCGACCTGTCCCTGGCCCTGAACGAGGCCGGCACCGTGCGTGCCCGCCTGGTCGGCGAGTACAACGAAGGCGACAGCTGGATCGACCTGCACTCCAACGAACGCCAGTCCTTCTACGGCACCATGGACATCGACCTGACGCCCGACACCACCCTGTGGTTCGGTGCGAGCAATCAGGAGAACAAATCGGATTCTCCCGCCTGGGGCGGGCTGCCGCTCTGGTACTCCGATGGCCGCGACACCGACTGGAGCCGTTCCAAGACCCTGTCCGCCGACTGGAGCAAGTGGGACACCAGCTACGAGACCTATTTCGCCAACCTCGAGCACACCTTCGCCAACGACTGGCATGCCAAGGCCGGTTACACCCGTGGCAAGCGCGAGGCCGACTCTTATCTGGTCTACCCGTACGGCTTCCCGAATCCGGTGACCGGAGCGCTGGAGCTGCCGGGGCCGATGGCGCCGTTCGCGGGCTTCAACGCCGGCTCGTACAAGACCGAGACCACTCAGGATGACTACTACCTGCAGGTCGGCGGCCCTGTGGAACTGTTCGGCCGCAGCCATGAAGTGGCGCTCGGCTACTCCCACAGCGAGCAGGACTTCGACGCCGATACCCGGGGCTACATCCCGCTCGGCAACTACGACTTCATCCACTACCAGGGCGCTATTCCCGAGCCGGACTGGCAGCCCCTGAGCGATTCCGATGCCAGCGAGACGACCCAAGAAGGACTGTACGTCGCCACCCGCCTGAACCTGACCGACGACCTCAAGGTGATCCTCGGCGCGCGGAACAGCAACTACGAGAAAGAGCAGGGCAACTCCAAGATCGACGTGGACAACGAAGTGACCCCCTATGCGGGCATCGTCTACGACCTCACCGAGAACCTTTCCGCCTACGCCAGCTACACCGAGATATTCCTGCCGCAGTCGGTGCGCGACGCCGACAAGAAGATGCTCGATCCCATCGTCGGCGAAAGCTACGAGACCGGCCTGAAGGCCGAGTTCCTCGATGGCCGTCTGAACGCATCCGCCGCCATCTTCCAGATCAAGCAGGACAACCTGGGCAAGAGCACCGGCTCTCTGATCGATCCTACCGATGCCTCTCAGGGATACGCCTACGAGGCGACCGAGGGGGCGACCAGCAAGGGCTTCGAGCTGGAAGTTTCCGGCGAACTGGCACCTGGCTGGAATCTCTCGGCGGGCTATACCCAGTTCGATGTCGAGGACGCCGACGGCAACGAAGTCAACACGCTGTATCCGACCAAGCTGCTGCGTACCTTCACCACCTATCGCCTGCCGGGCGTGCTCAACAAGCTGACCATCGGTGGCGGTGTGAACTGGCAGGACTCCATCTACACCTACGCCAGTGGTGCGACTGGCGCCACCGAGAAGGTCGAGCAGGACGCCTACGCCCTGGTCAACCTGATGGCGCGCTACGAGATCACCGAGAACCTCACGGCTCAACTGAACGCCAACAACGTGACCGACGAGAAGTACTTCGATGTCTTCGACGCCTACGGTGCCCTGACCTACGGTGCGCCGCGCAGCTTTACCGCATCGGCGAAGTACAGCTTCTGAGGTATCTGAAGCGAGGCGTGCATCGCCTCGGGTGAAAGGAACGCCGGCCCTCGTGGCCGGCGTTCTGCTTTCCGGCAGTCCGTCACCTGGCGCAGTGCTTTCCCGGGCCGCCGCAGTCGTGCCCGCCCGCCGGACTGCCCGACTCCAGATCCCGCAGGATCGGGCAGTCCGGCCGGTCGTCGCCCTGGCAGTGGCCGACCAGTTCGCCCAGGGTGTCGCGCAGGGCGGTTAGTTCCCCGATCTTGCGGTTCAGCTCGTCCATGTGGGCCAGGGCCAGCGCCTTGACGTCGGCGCTGGCGCGCTCGCGGTCCTGCCAGAGCGCCAGCAGCCTGCCGACTTCCTCCAGGGAGAAGCCCAGGTCGCGGGAGCGCTTGATGAAGGCCAGCACGTGCAGGTCCTGCGGGCCGTACAGGCGGTAGCCGCTCTCGCTGCGCCCGGCCGGTCGGAGCAGGCCGATGGATTCGTAGTAGCGGATCATCTTGGCGCTGAGTCCGCTGTGCTTCGCTGCCTGGCCGATGTTCACGGGCGTTTCTCTCCTTCCGGTTTCCAGGTGTTGAGCAGCAGCGCGTTGCTGACCACGCTGACGCTGGACAGTGCCATGGCGGCGCCGGCCAGCATCGGGTTGAGCAGGCCGAAGGCGGCCAGCGGGATGCCCACCAGGTTGTAGACGAAGGCCCAGAACAGGTTCTGCCGGATCTTGCTCCAGGTACGCCGGCTGATGGCCAGCGCCGCCGGCACCAGGCGTGGGTCGCCGCGCATCAGGGTGATGCCGGCGGCGTGCATGGCCACGTCGGTGCCGCCGCCCATGGCGATGCCGACGTCGGCGGCGGCCAGGGCCGGGGCGTCGTTGATGCCGTCGCCGACCATGGCCACGGTGGCGCCGCCTCGCTTCAGGTCGGCGACGTGGGCGGCCTTGTCCGCCGGCAGCACCTGGGCGTGGACCCGGTCGATGCCCAGGGCGCGGCCCACGGCGCCGGCGCTGCCGGCGTTGTCGCCGCTGATCAGGTGGCTCTCGATGCCGCGCTCGCGCAGCGCGGCGATGGCCTCGGCCGCGCCTTCCTTGAGGCTGTCGCCGAAGGCCAGCAGGCCCAGCACCGCGGGCGGCTCACTTTGCTCGATCAGCCAGGACAGGGTGCGGCCCTCGGCCTCCCAGGCGCCGGCCTGCTGTTGCAGGTCGCTGGCCAGCGCCAGTTCGTCGAACAGGCGCTGGTTGCCCAGCGCCAGGGTGCGGCCTTCCACGTCGCCACGGATGCCGCGTCCCGGCAGCGCCTGGCTGGTGGCCAGCGCCGGCAGGTGGATGTCCCGCTCGCCCGCCGCGTCGAGCACGGCGCGCGCCAGCGGGTGCTCGCTGCCCTGCTGCAAGGCGCCGGCCAGGCGCAGCAGTTCGTTCTCCTCGATGCCGGCGGCGGCCAGGTGGACGACGCGCGGCTGGCCGGAGGTGAGGGTGCCGGTCTTGTCGAACGCCACCACCGAGACCCTGTGCGCCAGCTCCAGCGCCTCGGCGTCCTTGATCAGGATGCCGTGGCGCGCGGCTACGCCGGTGCCGGCCATGATCGCCGCCGGGGTCGCCAGGCCGAGGGCGCAGGGGCAGGCGATCACCAGCACCGCCACGGCGTTGATCAGCGCCTGCTCCACCCCGGCGCCGGCCAGCAGCCAGCCGCCGAGGGTGAGCAGGGCGATCACCAGCACGGCGGGGACGAACACGCCGCTGACCCGGTCCACCAGTTTCTGGATCGGCGCCTTGGCCGCCTGGGCGTCTTCCACCAGGCGGATGATCCGCGCCAGCACGGTCTCGCCGCCGAGTGCCGTGGTGCGCACCACCAGCCGGCCTTCGCCGTTGATCGCGCCGCCGGTGACCCTGTCGCCCGGCGCCTTGGCGACCGGCAGGCTCTCGCCGCTGATCAGCGCCTCGTCGGCCTGGCTGCGGCCCTCGCTGACCTCGCCGTCCACCGGGAAGCGTTCGCCGGGGCGCACCACTACGAGGTCGCCGAGGCGCAGCGCAGCCAGGGCCACCTGTTCCTCGCGGCCGTCCGCCAGGCGGGTGGCGTGTTCCGGGCGCAGCGCCTCCAGCGCGCGGATGGCGGCGCTGGTCTGGCGCTTGGCGCGGCTCTCCAGGTACTTGCCCAGCAGCACCAGGGCGATGACCACGGCCGAGGCCTCGAAATACAGGTGCGGCGCGTGGTGGCCCGCAGTGGCCCAGAGGTAGAGGCTGAGGCCGTAGCCGGCGCTGGTGCCCAGGGCCACCAGCAGGTCCATGTTGCCGGTGCCGGCGCGCACCGCCTTCCAGGCCGCCTTGTAGAAGCGCGCGCCGAGGACGAACTGCACCGGTGTGGCCAGCAGGAACTGCACCCAGGGCGGCAGCATCCAGTGCAGCCCGGCCCACTCGGCGAACATCGGCAGCACCAGCGGCACGGCCAGCAGCAGCGCTAGGACCACCGCCAGGCGCTCGCGGCGCAGCGCGGCCTGTGGATCGGTGCGGGGGGCGGCGTCCAGCAGGCTGGCGGAGTAGCCGGCCTGTTCCACCGCGGCGATCAGCACGGCCGGGTCGGTGCCTTCCAGCAGTTCGACACGGGCGCGCTCGCTGGCCAGGTTGACGCTGGCGCCGCGCACGCCGGGCACCTTGCCCAGGGCGCGCTCGACGCGACCGACGCAACTGGCGCAGGTCATGCCGCCGATGGCCAGCTCCAGGCTGCCGAGCGGCACCTCGTAGCCGGCCTGTTGCACGGCATCCAGCAACGCGCCCAGCTGGCCGGCGCCGGCCTCGACGTGGGCGCGTTCGCTGGCCAGGTTGACGCTGGCGGCGCTCACGCCGGGCACCTTGTTCAGGGCGCGCTCGACGCGGCCGGCGCAGCTGGCGCAGGTCATGCCGCGGATGGGAAGGTCGAAGGTCTGGGCTGTGCTCATGGGGCGGCTCCACTGGATTCGCCCCTAGAATCAACCTTGCCACCTGGGCAAGGTCAAGCGCCGGCTTGTCGCATCAGTAGTTGAGCGGCGCCGGGATCAGGCGCAGACCCGCGGGTTCCATGGCGATGCGGTACTTGGTCACTTCGCCGGCGTTGATGCGCAGGGTCTGGCTGTGCAGCTGCTCGAAGCGCGGCTGGCAATGGCCGCCGCCGAGCTGGCCGAGGCGGACCAGCACGTTGCCCGGCGGCAGGTTGAGGGTGACCGACTGGCCCTGGTACAGGCGGGCGGCCAGGTTGCCCTGCAGGTACAGGCCGATGTCGCAGGGGGTGGAGACTTCCAGGCGCTCGCGGGAGACGGTGAGCACGCCGTAGTCGATGGGCGCGCCCAGGGTCATGGGCGCCAGCGGCACGGCGGCGGGCATCGCCGGTGGCGGGGCCGGCACGGCCGGCGATTCGGGGGGCGCCTGGTCGGCCAGGGCCGGCAGGGCGAGCAGCGCGAACAGGATGGGGAGCGGACGCATGGCAAACCTCCAGAAACTGAAGTCCAGCTTGGTCCAGCCGGCCCGTGACGACAAGTCGCAAGCCTTGACCTTGCCACGATGGCAAGCTCGACACTGAGCGCGTCAGTCAAACCTAACGAGGAAAACGCCATGCAGATTCTGAAAGTGTCGGGCATGACCTGCGGCCACTGCGTCCGTGCCATCACCCAGGCGATCCACGCCGGCGACCCGGCCGCCGAGGTGCAGGTGGACCTGGGCGCGGGCGAGGTGCGGGTGGCCAGCCGCCTGAGTCTGGAGCAGGTGCTGGCGGCGATCCGCGAGGAAGGCTACGCCGCCGAACCGGCCTAGAGGGACTGTTGGCGTTTCGGCTCGACCGCGCCAGTTTTTGTGCGGAGCGAGACGCGAAATTTGGCTGCCCCAATGAGCCGTTGAACAGCGGCGTTCCGTGTAAGAAAGCTATGTCTCCGTTGCGTGTTGCAGACGCTACCGCTGCCCTGCGGAAACGGCCTGCCCGCAATATCAATAGGACCCCGTAGGGTGGGTTAGGCCACAGGCCGTAACCCACCAGTGCAATCGACTACGGCACCGTCGGTTGGGTTACGTCGGCAAGCGGCTAACCCGACCTACGCGTTGCGCAGGCAAGCCCCTCTATCTGGACGCTGCAGCTGCCTGCCCCTGGATTCCCGCCTGCGCGGGAATGACGGTTTCGGAAGAAATTGGAAATTCCACCCTTACCTCGTCATCCCCGCGCAGGCGGGGATCCAGAAGGGGTCAGGGCACTACAACATCTAACGGGGACATAGCCCAAAAAGGCCGTCACTTCGGGTTAAGCGTCAAATAGCCCCCCTCCGTCGTTGCAGGACTTGGCAAGGGAACACCATTCCCTGCCGTCCTACGTCTAGCGGAGCACCTCCGGCCTGGCGCGATTGGGCGCTGCGCCGAAGCGTCGATAGACCCTGGGGATGGCCTGAAATAGTCGTAACTCCCGCGCAGGCGGGGCAGCAGCTGTATCGCTGAACAGCGCTCTCGCTGGCCCGAAGGGGAATAATCCGGAGACCTCGCGGCGCCTGGACTCTCGCCTGTGCGGGCGTGACGGTGAGGCGCTTTTTCAGCGTTTCCCTAGCGTTCGGCGGGCGGCGCCCAGTCGCGCAGCAGGCCGCGCAGCTGGGCATCGATCAGCGGTGCGGTGTCGCGCAGCGGGTCAAACAGCCCGGGGTCGCGGGTCCAGTCGCTGAACAGGCCGACCAGCAGGCCGTGGATTGCCCGCGACGCCAGGTGTGGGGTGACGCCAGGCTGCAGGCGCTCGCGGCACCCGGGGCGGGCGAACAGGCTTTCCACCAGTTCGATGAACAGGCTGACGAAGGCGTTGTGGCGCTGCTCGGCCTCGCGCAACTCGTCGGTGAACTCGCAGCGGTGCAGCAGGATGGTGAAGATGCGCCGCTTCTGCTCGTCGGTGGCCATGCTGGCCACCGCCTCGATGCACAGGTCGCGCAGCGACAGCAGCGGATCGACGCCGCCGTCGCCGCTCAGGCGCTCGGCCATCTGCTCTGGCGGCAGGCGCACCTCGCTGAGCATTTCGTGGAACAGATGCGCCTTGTTCTGGAAGTGCCAGTACACCGCCCCGCGCGTCACCCCGGCGGCGCGGGCGATCTGGTCCAGTGTGCTGTGGGCCACCCCTTTCTCCAGGAACAACTGCTCGGCCGCGGCCAGGATGGCGGCGCGTGTCTGTTCGGCTTGCTCTTTGGTTCTGCGCATGGCGGGCTGGAGGAATCGGGCTAGGCTCTGTTCTGGAGAGTGCACAGTGTAACGGCTTCGGGGCTGTCGTCGTTGCTTACAGACGCACATGTATGTAAATGCCATGGCAGCCAACAGGCCATTGCCCAAGACGTCACGGAGATGACCATGCCTGCGAGCCCGTTTCCCTTCGTCCTGAAAATGCTGCTGCTCGGCGCGGCGTTCAGCCCGTTGCTGCAGGCGGCCGAGCAGGGCGAGCAGCAGATGCCGCCGCCGGAGGTGGTGGTGGAGGTGGCCAGGACCGAGTCGGTGCCGCTGGAGCTGGAGTACGCGGCGCGCACCGCCGGCTACCGCGAGGTGCAGGTGCGTGCCCAGGTCAGTGGCATCCTCCAGGAGCGCACCTACCAGGAGGGCAGCCAGGTCAAGCGTGGCCAGGTGCTGTTCCGCATCGACCCGCGCCCCTACCAGGCCGCGCTGTCGCGGGCCAAGGGCGCGCTGGCGCAGGAGCAGGCGCGCTACCGGCAGACCGAGCGCGACCTCAAGCGCATCCGCGAACTGCAGAAGAAGGGCTTCGCCAGCGAGAGCGAACTGGACAACGCGGTCTCCAACTTCGAGCAGAGCAAGGCCAACATCGAGGCCGCCAGGGCCGAGGTGCAGGCCCGCCAGATCGATCTCGACTACACCACCGTCGAAGCGCCCATCTCCGGCATCACCAGCAAGGAGACGGTGTCCGAGGGTAGCCTGATGGTGGCGGGCGATCCCAACGCCAGCCTGCTGACCCAGATCACCCAGCTCGACCCGCTCTACGTCAACTTCGCCGCCCCGGACCGCGAGGTGGAGCGGGTGCGCAGCGGCCTGGCCGCCGGCACCCTGAAGCTGGAGGGCGAGCACATGCGGGTGGAACTGAAGTTCGGCGACGGCTCGACCTACCCGACCGAGGGCCGCGTCGACTTCACCGACAGCCTGGTCGACCGCGGCACCGGCACCGTCAGCGTCCGCGCGGTGGTGCCCAACCCGGAGCAGAGCCTGCTGCCCGGCCAGTTCGTGCGGGTGGTGGTCAAGGGGCTCAGCAAGCCCGAGGCGATCACCGTGCCCGAGCGGGCGATCTCCCAGGGGCCCAGCGGCACTTTCGTCTACATCGTGGACGAGCAGGGCACGGCGCGGGCGCGCCCAGTGACCACCTCGCAGACCGCCGGCGGCCGCTGGGCGGTGGACAGCGGGGTGAGCGCCGGCGACCGGGTGATCGTCGAGGGCCTGCCCAAGGTCCGCCCGAACGCGCCGGTGAAGGTGGTCGACAAGCCCGCCACGACTGCCGCGCAGTAGAGGAGCGAGCGCCGTGATCTCGAAGTTCTTCATTGATCGGCCGGTGTTCGCCACCGTCATTTCCGTGGTCATCATCCTGGCCGGCCTGGCGGCGATGAAGGCCCTGCCCATCGCCCAGTACCCGCAGATCCTGCCGCCCCAGGTGTCGGTGTCGGCCAGCTACCCGGGCGCCAGCGCCCAGGTCATCGCCGAGACCGTGGCGGCGCCGCTGGAGCAGCAGATCAACGGCGTCGAGGGCATGATCTACCAGCTGTCCAACTCGGCGGCCAGCGGCGCCATGAGCCTGTCGGTGTACTTCGAGGTGGGACGCGACCCGGACCAGGCCACCATCGACGTCAACAACCGGGTGCAGGCCGCCCTGGCCAAGCTGCCGGAGGAGGTGCGCCGGCAGGGCGTGAAGGTGGAGAAGAAGTCCTCGGACATCCTCCAGGTGGTCGCCCTGTACTCGCCGGACGACTCCAAGGACCCGGTGTTCATCTCCAACTACGCGCTGATCAACGTCATCGACGAACTCAAGCGCCTGCCCGGCGTCGGCGACGTCAGCCAGTTCGGCTCCAAGGACTACTCCATGCGCATCTGGCTGCGGCCGGACAAGCTGGCCCAGTACGACCTGACGCCGACCGACGTGGTCAACGCCATCCGCGAGCAGAACTCCCAGTTCGCCGCCGGCAGCTTCGGCCAGCAGCCGCTGCAGACGCCCCAGGACTTCACCTACACGGTGACCACCCAGGGCCGCTTCAAGGACCCGAAGGAATTCGAGAGCGTGATCCTGCGCTCCGACGCCACCGGCGCCAGCCTGCTGCTGCGCGACGTGGCGCGCATCGAGCTGGGCGCCCAGGACTATTCCCTGGTGACCTCGCTCAACGGCCAGCAGAACGCCGCGTTCGGCGTCTACCTGCAGCCCGGCGCCAACGCCCTGGACACCGCCGAGGCGGTGCGCAGCGCGATGGAGCGGCTGGCCAAGCGCTTCCCCGAGGGCATCGCCTACAAGATTCCCTACGACACCACCAAGTTCGTCGAGGTCTCCATCGAGGAGGTGATCCACACCTTCTTCGAGGCTCTGGTGCTGGTGGTGCTGGTGGTGTTCATCTTCCTGCAGAACTGGCGCGCCACGCTGATCCCGGTGCTGGCGATCCCGGTGTCGCTGGTCGGTACCTTCGCCGGCATGTACCTGCTGGGCTTCTCGATCAACCTGCTGACCCTGTTCGGCATGGTGCTGGCGATCGGCATCGTGGTGGACGACGCCATCGTGGTGATCGAGAACGTCGAACGGGTGATGCGCACCAAGAAGCTCGGCGCCCGCGAGGCGGCCATCGAGGCGATGGAGGAAGTGACCGGGCCGATCATCGCCATCGTGCTGGTGCTGTGCGCGGTGTTCGTGCCGGTGGGCTTCCTTGGCGGCCTGGCCGGGGAGATGTACAAGCAGTTCGCGATCACCATCGCGGTGTCGGTGGTGATCTCCGGCATCGTCGCGCTGACCCTGTCGCCGGCGCTCTGCGCCCTGCTGCTGAAGGACGAGCACCGCGAGCCGGCCGCGCCGTTCCGCGTCTTCAACCGCTTCTTCGAGCGCATGACCGAGGGCTACGGCGCCGGCGTGGCGTTCTTCCTGCGGCGCTCGCTGATCGGCCTGCTGCTGTTCGGCGGGATGATCGCGCTGATCGTCGTGCTGTTCGGCCGGGTGCCCGGCTCGTTGGTGCCGGACGAGGACCAGGGCTATGTGATCAACGCCTACTTCCTGCCGCCGGCGGCCTCGGTCAACCGCACCGACGCGCTGACCCACGACTTCACCGAGCAGCTGATGCAGCACCCGGCGGTGCAGGACGTGGTCACCTTCGCCGGCTTCGACGTGCTGACCTTCGGCCTGCGCAGCAACGCGGGCGTCTCCTTCGTGCCGCTCAAGGACTGGTCCGAGCGCACCACGGACGAGACCGACGCGCGCAACCTGACCCGCACCTTCATGGGCATGGGGCTGAAGGAGAAGGACGGCGTGGTGATGAGCTTCAACCCGCCGCCGATCACCGGCATGAGCACCACCGGCGGTTTCGAGGGCTACATCCAGGACCGCGCCGGCGGCAGCGTCGAGCAGTTGCAGGAGAAGGTCCAGGCCTTCCTCGGCGCCGCCCAGAAGCGCCCCGAGCTGGCCGGCGTGCAGAGCACCTTCAGCGCCAACGTGCCGCAGTACTACATCGATCTCGACCGCACCAAGGCGCGCGCCCTGGGGGTGTCGATCAGCGACGTGTTCACCGCCATGCAGTCCACCTTCGGCAGCTACTACGTCAACGACTTCACCCTGTACGGCCGCACCTGGCAGGTCAGCCTGCAGTCGGAGTCGGAGTTCCGCCGCAAGCCCGAGGACCTGTCCCAGGTCTACGTGCGCGCCAGCGGCGGCGACTTGGTGCCGCTGACCAGCCTGATCAAGGTGCGGCGCATCCTCGGCCCGGACACCTTCGCCCGCTTCAACGTCTACCCCGCGGCCAAGATCCTCGGTGGCCCGGCTCCGGGCTACAGCTCCGGCCAGGCCCTGGCCGCCATGCAGGAGGTGGCCAACGAGGTGCTCGGCAGTGAGTACACCCTGGGCTGGATCGGCTCGGCCTACCAGGAGCTGGCGACCCAGGGCTCGGGCAGCGTCGCCTTCGTGTTCGGCCTGATCATGGTGTTCCTGATCCTGGCCGCCCAGTACGAGCGCTGGACCCTGCCGCTGGCGGTGGTCACCGCCGTGCCCTTCGCGGTGTTCGGCGCGATCCTGGCGGTGTGGCTGCGCGGCATCCAGAACGACGTCTACTTCCAGGTCGGCCTGCTCACCCTGATCGGCCTGGCGGCGAAGAACGCCATCCTCATCGTCGAGTTCGCCGTGCTCCTGCGCGCCGAAGGCAAGGGCATCTTCGACGCCGCCTTCGAGGCGGCCAAGTTGCGCTTCCGCCCGATCGTGATGACCTCGCTGGCCTTCATCCTCGGCGTGCTGCCACTGGCGATCAGCTCCGGCGCCGGCTCGGCCAGCCGCCACTCGATCGGCACCGGCGTCATCGGCGGCATGCTCGCCGCGACGGTGCTGGCGACATTCATGATCCCGATGTTCTATTTACTGGTGGAGTCCCTGGGCGAGAAACTGGGTCGCAGGAAGAAGGTGGCGGCGGAGCCGCACTGACCTGACCAGAGACTGGCCTGTATGATCTCAAGGCGCCCCTCGGGGCGCCTTTCGTTTTCCGGTGGACAATCAATGAGCTTTCGCATCCTGCTGATCCTCGGCACCCTCAGCGCCTTCGGGCCCATGGCAATCGACTTCTACCTGCCTAGCTTCCCGACCCTGGCCCTGGTCTTCGGCACCGATGTCGAGCATGTGCAGTTGTCCCTGGCCTCGTATTTCGCCGGCACCGCCCTGGGCCAGCTGGTCTACGGCCCGCTGGCCGACCGCTATGGCCGGCGCTGGCCGCTGCTGGCCGGGCTGGTGCTGTTCACCCTGGCGTCGCTGGCCTGCGCGCTGGCGCAGAGCCTGGAGTGGCTGATCGTGGCGCGCTTCGTCCAGGCCCTCGGCGGCTGCGCCGGGATGGTCATCTCGCGGGCGGTGGTGCGCGACCTGTGCGACCCGCTGGCTTCGGCCAAGGTGTTCTCCAAGCTGATGCTGGTGATGGGCGTGGCGCCCATCCTCGCGCCCCTGGGCGGCGGGCTGCTGCTGCAGCTGTTCGGCTGGCAGTCGATCTTCCTCGGTCTGGTGCTGTTCAGCGCGCTGTGCCTGGTGGCCGTGCTGCTGTGGCTGCCGGAGACCCGCCCGCAGAGCCTGCCGCCGCAACCGCTGACGGGGGCGCTGGGGCGCTATCTGGTGCTGCTGCGCGACCGCCTGCTGGTGGGCTACGGGCTGACCGGCGGGGTGGCCATGGCGGGCATGTTCGCCTACATCTCCGGCTCGCCCTTCGTCTTCATCGACCTCTACGGCGTGCCCGCCGAGCACTACGGCTGGTTGTTCGGCGCCAACGCCGCCGGCTTCATCCTCACCGCCCAGCTCAACGGCTGGATGCTGCGCCACCACGGGCCCGGCTACTGGCTCAAGCGCACGGTCTGGGTCTATTGCGCCGCGACCCTGGCGCTGCTCGCTGTGGCCATGACCAAGCCGGAGCAGCTGTGGCCGCTGCTGGTGCCGCTGTTCATCAGCACCGCCAGCCTCTCCTGTGTGTTGCCTAACGCCACCGCCTGCGCCATGGCGGGGCAGGGCGCCCACGCCGGCAGCGCCTCGGCGCTGATCGGCTCGCTGCAGTTCACCGTGGCGGCGGTGGCTTCGGGGCTGGTGGGCGCGCTGCACGACGGCAGCGCCAGGCCCATGGCCCTGGTCATCGCCGTGTGCGGGGTGATCACGCTGGTCCTGGCGCTGTTCAGCGCGAGCCATGCCAAGCGCCAGTCGCTGGAGTTCTGAAAGAGCGCCTGGTCAGGGTCGCTTAGTCAGGGACGCCTGGTCGAGAGCGGGCAGCTGCCGCTAACCGGCCGTTCGCACCTCGGGTGCCGCGCGCCAGGGCAGCGGATGCGGCGCGCGGAGCCGCTTCTGCAGCACGCTGACGAAATCGCGCGCCTCGCTCTCGCTGCGGAAGCTCACGCCCTGCTGGTCCAGGCACACCTGCCAGCGGGCACCTTCGGCGGTCATCACCTGGCGAATCAGGATGTTCATCGCAGGTCTCCACGAAAAGGGTGAAGCTGCAGTGTAGACCTGCGGTTTCGCTTTTCCCTGACCTGGATCAAGCGCCCGACTGATGGTCGATGCGCGTCCGAGCCGTTCCGGCGCGGGCTCAGGCTGCCCTCTTTCCTCTCGGAAAACCGATACCGGCTGGGCATTTTTTCCGCCCGCTGGAGCCTTTCTTCCCCTCCGGCAAAGGAGTTGTCCGTTCAGACAAAATTGCCCGAAGACCGCCCCTGTCAGGATGCGAAGGCTAGGAGTGCCATAAGCACAGCCATGCCCGCACAACTATATAAAGCCAGGGGAAACTGCCAATGATCCGTCCAACCCTAAAACCGCCGTCCCGTTCCTGGGCGGAGTGCTCAAGGGGGAGGGCGCTGCAGCTCTCCCTGGCGGCCTGTCTCGTCACCGGCCTGCTCGGCGCGGGCCACGCGGGCGCCGTGGGGAGCCGCAGCCTGTATCCGCAGGGCTACCTGTCCGGAGAGTCCGGTTACGATGCGGTGCTCAATGCCAACGCCGGGCGCGCCCTGATGAATTTCTCGGGCAATACGTACGGCGGCGTCATTCGCGCACGCACCTTCATCTACGTCTACGCCCAGGCGGGCGAGCGCATCCTGCTGGGGCGCGACAGTAACGGCACCGCCACCGTCTACACGCCGGATACCGACTTCGGACCCAAGGGCAACGAGGCACCTACCGGCGGCACAGCCACCAACTGCGCGATTTCCTCCGGTACCGGGCGGATCAACACCCGCGCGGCCGAGCTGGCCGGTCCCGGCACGGCGGCGGGCGTGACCACGGGCAGCCAGTACGTACCCTGCGTCTATCAGGTCACCCAGAGCGGTATCCACGGTGTACTGATGGAGGCGGGCGGCACCCAGCTCGACCGCTGGGAGGTCACGGTACGCGCCAGCGACACCAGCACGGCCGACCTGCCGGGCCGCGTCTTCACCTATGCCTTCGCGGCCCAGACCGGCGGCAACAACAACGATCCGAGCACCGGCACGCCGCGCCGGTTGTACTCGACCTTCCACTACGTCACCCAGGACGGCTACCGCTACCGGCAGCAGATGAAGGGCCTCGACCCCAACGCCTTCGCCATCTATGCCAACGCCCGCGGCTTCCTCGATGCGGACGAGCCGCTCTACAAGAACGTGCGCGGCAGCAACGACTATCTCGCCAGCATCGATGCCGGTGTGACGCTGGAGGCACCCGCCTACCCGATCTTCTTCGAGGACATTTCCGGCACCCAGGCGGACGACACGCTGACGGAGCTGGGCATCCCGCTGGTTCCGCCGGAGCCGATGATCGACAACGTCGCCTTCAGCTACCCGCCGGGTGGTACCTCGCACAGCTACGTGGGCCGCGGCGGCGTCATCAGCTTCGACGCCACCGACGTGATGAGCTACCAGATCGTGATCAGCGCGGGCGGCGACTACGACGTGGCCAACCCGCTGAACCGCGTGCTCGAAGGCTCGGCCGTGGCGGGGCGCAACGAAGTGCTGTGGGACGGCCTGGCCAACAACGGCTCGCCGGTGCCGGCCAACGCCGGCGGCACCCCGTACAACTTCCAGGTGGTCGGCCGCAACGGCGAGGCGCACTTCCCGCTGCTGGACGCGGAGAAGAACTTCAACGGCGGCCCCGTCATCACCCAGCTCAACGGCCTGGGTAGCGGCAGTACCACCATCTATTACGACGATCGCGCCTACAAGACCCGCGCCGGGGTGGAGGTGGGCACCATCGCCGCCGACGGCACGCCCGAGCACCTGTGTGGCGGCACGCTGAGCAGCCGCCATGTCACCACGCCCGTCGAGGCGCTGAACGGTGTCGACAGTGCCTCCACCGCCGGCTTCGGCGCCACCTCGAACGGTGCGCCGCGCTATCCCCGCTACTGGGGTGGAAACGGCTCGAACGGCAGCAGCACCTGCAGCCTCACGACCGAATTCGCCGACAAGCTGGGCCTGGACCTCTGGGTCTTGCAGAAGTCCGATCCCGAGCAGCCGTCCATGGGCATCCTGATCTACTCCAGCGCCGACGTGACCACCCGCGTGTCCGCGCCGAGCAGCGTCGCGCCGGGTGCGACCGTGGTCGCGCAGATCGAGTTCGGCAACGTCGGTTCCTCCACGGCCACCGGGGTGAGCTACGGCGCCAACCTGCCGACCGGCCTCTCGGGCGTCAGCTGCTCCGGCGCCACCTGCAGCTACAACCCGGCCACCGGCGCAGTGACCATCTCCGGCCTGCCGCCCACCCTGACCTCCGGGCAGTGGGTGCCGCCGGTGACGCTCAGCTATACCGCGCCGGCCTCCGGCAGCACGCTGCTGCAATCCTCCATCGCCACTACCAGCCCGCAGGAGCCCAACCCGGGCCACGCGCCCGACAGCGCCAGCGCGCCCACCGCAGCCGGTGGCGGCGCCAGCGTCGCCGACGTGATGGCCAGCGTCTCTGCGCCCGTCCAGGCGGTGGCCGGGCAGACGGTGAGCGTGCCGGTGAGCTTCCGCAACTTCGGTCCGCTGGATGCCGTCGATGTCGCCTACGTGGTGCAGCTGCCCGCCGGGACTGCCGGTGTGAGCTGCGGCGCCCCGGCGACCTGCGGCACGCCCGACGCCTCCGGGCAGATGGTGGTGACCTTCCCGTCCGGCACCACGCTGGTCGCGGGGCAGGAACAGTCCTTCGTGCTGACCTACACCGCGCCTTCCGTGGGCAGCACCGTGCCGGTCTCGGCCCGGGTCACGACCACCACGGACGAGGGCGGCAGCACCGCCAACAACAACGCCAGCGGCATGACCACGGTGATCGATTCCGGCTCCGCCCTGGCGGACGTGACCGTCAGCATCTCGCCGCCGGCCAGCGCCGTCGCCGGGCAGACGGTGAACGTGCCGGTGGTGTTCGAGAACAAAGGCCCGAACGAGGCCAACGGCGTGAGCTACACGGTGAGCATCCCGCCCGGCCTGACCGACGTCACCTGTGCGCCGGCGGTCTGTTCGGCATCCGGAGGCACTATCACCTGGAGCGGCCCGGCGACCCTGGGCAACGGCCAGCGCTTCAACGCCAGCTTCAGCTACACGGCGCCGTCCACCGGCCCGGTGAACCACACCGCGACCATCGGCACCTCCTCCTCGGAGAGCAATGCCGGCAACAACACGGCCACGGCGTCCACCAGCATCACCGCGCCGGACATGCGCGTCGACCTCGGCGGCCTCACGCCACCGGCGGAGGGCGTGCCCTACAACGGCAGCTTCACCTGCAGCAACATCGGCTCGTCGCCCGCGGTGGACAACACCCTCTGCTCGGTGACCGGACTGCCGCCCAGCCTCAGCCAGGGCGCCTGCACCCTCGCGCCCGGCGGCGCGCCGTGGAATGCCGGCGACGCCGTACCGGTGGGCGGCGTGGTGACCTGTGCGGTGACCGGCACCCCGGGCGCACCCAGCGGCCCGACCACGGTGACCGGCAATACCGACACCGATGACGATGCCGACCCGAGCAACAACCAGGCGACCGTCAGTCTCACCGTGCGCTCGACGGCGGCGGCCCCGACCCTGTCGGGCTGGGCGCTGATCCTGCTGTCGGGCCTGCTCGCCCTGATCGGCCATCGCACCCGCCGCCAGGGTGGCGGCTTGGCCCGCTAAGCCCATGTGAAAACGCCGTGGGGATTTCCCCGCGGCGCACGATTCGATCCCCGTCCGGTTCGCCGGCGGGGATTTTTTATAGCTACGTGTTGCATGTGGCCACAGGAACCAAGTTCGCGCAGCAGCAGAAAAGAACCATCAGGCAACTCGGAGCTCGAGTCCCCGTCAGGAGGCCGAGTGGAGGTGTCGCGCAGGGGGACGAGCCGCAGGGATGCGGCGAAAGAACTAGGCGTCCCCGCATAGCGGGCCAGGGATGGCCCGTGTATGCCGTGCCCCCGGAGCGGCACCGGAAGGAGGGAACCCCGCCGTAGGCGGGGCCGGATGCCGGGGTGGCCTTCTCTTTGGTTACTTTCTCTTGGCCAAACAAGAGAAAGTGACTCGCCCGGGAGGGCGAAGCCAGAGGTGTCGGAGCACTCGGTAAGCGGTTGAACGATAGTTCGCCCCGGATTTCATCCGGACTACAACCGAATCATCGAAGTTGCCGGTCCAAGGTGCGCACGGCGCACCCTACGAAGCTGCCGACAATCTGCCTCAGAAACCCTCAAGCACGATTTTGCCACGAGCCTTGCCGCTCTCCAGCAGGGCGTGGGCGCGGCGCAGGTTGGCGGCGTTGATGGTGCCGAAATGCTCGCCCAGGGTGGTCTTCAGCACGCCGTCGTCGATCAGCTGGCTGACCCGGTTGAGCAGGCGGTGCTGCTCGATCATGTCGGCGGTCTGGAACAGCGAGCGGGTGTACATGAACTCCCAGTGCAGCGACAGGCTCTTGCGCTTGAGCTTGACCACGTCCAGCTGGGCCGGGTCGTCGATCAGCGCCAGCCGGCCCTGGGGCGCCAGGGCCTCCACCAGTTGATCCAGATGCTGGTCGGTATGGGTCAGGCTGGCGACCAGGTCGACCTGCTCGATGCCGAGCGCCTTGAGCTGCGGCACCAGCGGCTGGCTGTGGTCGATCACGTGGTGGGAGCCGAGCTGCTGTACCCAGTCGCGGGTCTCGTCGCGCGAGGCGGTGCCGATCACGGTCAGGCCGGTCAGCTGGCGGGCCAGCTGCACCAGCACCGAGCCGACGCCGCCGGCGGCGCCCGTCACCAGCAGGGCCTGGCCGTCATCACCCTTGCCCTCGCGCACGCCCAGGCGCTCGAACAGCAGCTCCCAGGCGGTGACCGCGGTCAGCGGCAGGGCGGCGGCGCGGGCGAAGTCCAGCGAGCCGGGCATGCGCCCGACGATGCGCTCGTCCACCACGTGCAACTCGCTGTTGGCGCCGGCGCGGTCGATGGCGCCGGCATAGAACACCTGATCGCCCGGGCGGAACTGCCTGACCTCTGCGCCCACCTCGACCACTACGCCGGCCACGTCCCAGCCCAGCACCTTGGGCTGGCCGGCCTCCGGCGTGACCCGCTGGCGGATCTTGGTATCGACCGGGTTGACCGAGATGGCGCGCACCTCCACCAGCAGGTCGCGCGGGCCGGGCTGCGGCGCTGGCAGGTCGATATCGACCAGGGCCTCGGCGTGGTCGGCGGGCAGGGACTGGTAATAGGCGATGGCTTTCATGGGGGCAGTTCCTCGAAAGGGGCGTGGCGAAAGGGAGAAGAAGTTCCAGCTTAGCCGGTGCGGTCGGGCTGGCATTGCCGGCATGTTCGTTTATCGGGCTGGAGAGAAAAACCGGCCTGCCATAGAGTCTCTTTCAAATTTTTTTTGAAAATGGAGCCGCCATGCTGCGCTTAGACGACCTCGCCCTGTTCGTCCGCACCGCCGAACTCGGCAGCCTCTCCGCCGCCGCCCGCGAGCGGGACTGCTCGCCGGCGCTGGCCAGCGCTGCCCTCAAGCGCCTGGAAGCGGAGCTGCAGGTGCGCCTGCTGTTGCGCTCCACCCGCAGCCTGCGGCTGACCGCCGAGGGCGAGCAGTACCTGGCCCACGCCCGTGCCGCCCTGGCCAGCCTGGAGAGCGGTCGCCAGCAGCTGGCCGGCGCGCGGGCGGAGATCAGCGGGGTGATGCAGATCGCCGCGCCTTCCGACTTCGGCCGCAACGCGCTGCTGCCCTGGCTCGACCGCTTCCAGGCCGAGCGCCCGCACCTGAGCCTGCGGCTGCTGCTCAGCGACCGCAACGCCGACCTGTTCCGCCAGCCGGTGGACATCGCCCTGCGCTACGGCGAGCCGGAGGACTCCAGCCTAGTGGCCCTGCCGGTGGCGGCGGACAACCGCCGGGTGCTGTGCGCCGCGCCGGACTACTTCGCCCGCCACGGCCGGCCGCGTCACCCGGACGAACTGCGCCGGCACAACTGCCTGCTGTACATGATCGGCGGCCGGGTCCACGACCGCTGGAGTCTGGGCGACGGCAGGCGCGGCCTGGCCGTGACCGTCTCCGGCGACCGGGTCAGCGACGACGCCGACGTGGTGCGGCGCTGGGCCGTGGCAGGCAGGGGGCTGGTGTACAAATCCTGGCTGGACGTGGCGGACGATGTGCAGGCCGGGCGGCTGGAGGTGGCGTTGGGCGACTGGCCCGGCGAGCCGACGCCGCTCAACCTGATCTGCGCCCACCGCGACCAGCTCAGCGGGCCGGTGCGCCTGCTGCGCGAGTTCCTCCAGGCGCGCTGCGCCGAGCTGCTGGCGCGGGCGCCGTGGCGCTGATGCGGGTCAGCCGCGGGCGGGCGGGGTGAGGCCGCAGCCCTTGAGGATGATCCGTTCCAGGGCGGACGCGGCTTCCTCGAAGTCCGCCTTCTTCAGGCTGTTCTTGCCGGTGAACATGCAGATCTGGCTGGTGAAGTCGGCGTAGTGCTGGGTGCTGGACCAGAGCAGGAAGATCAGGTGCACCGGATCGACCGGGTCCATCTTGCCCGCATCGATCCAGGCCTGGAACACCGCGGCGCGCTGGCGGAACCACTCGCGGTAGTCCTGGTTGTAGTGGGCCGTCAGGGTCTGCCCGCCGCCGATCACCTCCATCGCGAAGATGCGCGAGGCCAGCGGCTGGGTGCGGGAGAACTCGACCTTGGAGCGGATGTAGCTGCTGAGCGCCTGGGCCGGGTCGTCGTCCACCGTCAGGCCGTTGAAGGCGGCGTCCCACTGGTCGAGGATGTTGTTCAGTACGGCGATATAGAGCCCCTGCTTGCTGCTGAAGTAATAGTGCAGGTTGGCCTTGGGCAGCCCCACCGCCTGGGCGATGCTGTTCATGCTGGTGCCTTTGTAGCCATGGCGGGCGAACTCCACCTCGGCGGCGGCGATGATGGCTTTTTCGTTCTTCTGGCGGATGCGACCGGCGGGTTTGCCGGCGCCGGGAGCAGGAGAGGCTGCTGGCATCGAGAGGGGTCCGTACTGATGATCGGTTTTGTCTGTGAACAGATAACCCACGGCGGGTCACGAAACAACCCTCGCGCGTCAAAAACGTGTGCCATTCAGACGAAGAAGACAGGGTGATCAAAAATGACCCAGGAAAGCGTCAGAAAATCGTCTTGACAAGTCGGTGCCGCTTCGCTGGAAAAATGGCGTAAGCCCTAGTGGCACGGGGCTTTCGCGTCCGGTCGGCCGTATTCGGACCGGCTGGTCCCGGTGCCGTTCTCAGAGGGTCTTCGCCAGCGCCTCGAGGAAGGTCTCCAGCACCAGTTGCGGGCGGCGCCCCTTGCGCGTCACCGAGGCCAGGGTCAGGTCGTAGAAGCGGCTGGCCGGCTTGAGCACCCGCAGGCGGCCCTGCTGAACCCATTGCTGGGCGTAGTGGTCCGGCAGGTAGCCGATATAGCGGCCGGTGAGGATGAGGAAGGCCATGCCCTCGCGGTCCGAGGCGCTGGCGGTGCAGTTCAGCACCTGGTACTGGACCTGGATCTCCGGCGGTAGGCGGAAGGTCGGGGCGATGGCGTCCTGGGCGTTGAGGCGGCTGTCGGCGAGCTGGCTGTCGTCCGCGTAGAACAGCGGGTGGCCGACGGCGCAGTAGAGCTGCGAGCGCTCGCCGTACAGCGGCTGGTATTCCAGGCCGGAGAGGGCGTGGCTCTGCGGCACCACGCCGACGTGCAGGCTGCCGTCGAGCACGCCCTGTTCCACCTCGGAGGGTGGCGTCATGCGGATCTGGATACGCACCTCCGGCCCCAGCTCCTTGAGCCGGGCCAGGGCGTGGGTGATGCGCATGTGCGGCACGGTGACCAGGTTGTCGGTGAGGCCGATGTGCAGCTCGCCGCGCAGCTCGCGGTGCAGGCCGTTGACGTTGTTGCGGAAGCTCTCCAGCGCGCCGAACAGTTGCAGCGACGACTGGTACACCTCGCGTCCTTCCTCGGTCAGGGCGAAGCCGGCGCGGCCGCGCTGGCACAGACGCAGGCCCAGGCGCTGCTCCAGATCGCTCATCTGCTGGCTGATCGCCGAACGACCGATGCCCAGCACGCTTTCGGCGGCGGAGAAGCCGCCGCATTCCACCACGCTGCGGAACAGACGCAACAGGCGGATCTCAAAATCGCTGACCTGGGCCAGGGGATCGGAACGGCGGCTGCTCATTGTTTAGTGGTCGCTTAACTTAAAGTGCGAAGATTTGGATTTTCGTGACTTTATGCCCGTGGCACCTTGCCTGGCAACAACCCGTAGGAGCGAGCTCTGCTCGCGAACCGGCCGAACAGCTTCGCGAGCAGAGCTCGCTCCTACGAACAACAAGTCTTTGTGAGAGCTAGACGATGAACATGCCGCAGACCGCCACCCCGTCCCTGGCCAGCCAGCTCAAGCTGGATGCCCACTGGATGCCGTTTTCCGCCAACCGCCAGTTCAAGCGCGACCCGCGCATCATCGTCGGGGCCGAAGGCAACATCCTGATCGACGACCAGGGCCGCCGCGTGTTCGACAGCCTCTCCGGCCTTTGGACCTGCGGCGCCGGCCACTCGCGCCGGGAAATCCAGGAGGCGGTGTCCCGGCAGCTCGGCACCCTCGACTACTCGCCGGGCTTCCAGTACGGCCACCCGCTGTCGTTCCAGCTGGCCGAGAAGATCGCCGACCTGATGCCGGGCGAACTGAACCACGTGTTCTTCACCGGTTCCGGCTCCGAATGCGCCGACACCGCGGTGAAGATGGCCAAGGCCTATTGGCGCCTCAAGGGCCAGCCGACCAAGACCCGCTTCATCGGCCGCGCCCGTGGCTACCACGGCGTCAACATCGCCGGCACCGCCCTCGGCGGCATCGGCGGCAACCGCAAGATGTACGGCCAACTGATGGACGCCGACCACCTGCCGCATACCCTGCAGCCGGGCATGGCGTTCACCCGTGGCATGGCCGAGACCGGCGGCGTCGAGCTGGCCAACGAACTGCTCAAGCTGATCGAGCTGCACGACGCCTCCAACATCGCCGCCGTGATCGTCGAGCCGCTGTCTGGCTCGGCCGGCGCGCTGATCCCGCCGACGGGCTATCTGGAGCGCCTGCGCGAAATCTGCACCCAGCACAACATCCTGCTGATCTTCGACGAAGTGATCACCGGCTTCGGCCGCCTGGGCAAGTGGAGCGGCGCGGAATACTTCGGCGTCACCCCGGACATCATCAATGCCGCCAAGCAGATCACCAACGGCGCCATCCCGCTGGGCGCGGTGATCGCCTCGAAGGAAATCTACGACACCTTCATGAACCAGCCGGCGGCCGAACACATGATCGAGTTCACCCACGGCTACACCTACTCCGCCCACCCGGTCGCCTGCGCCGCCGGCCTGGCCACCCTGGAACTGCTGGAGAAGGACAACCTGATCCAGCAGTCCGCCGAGTTGGCGCCGCACTTCGAGAGTGCGCTGCACGGTCTCAAGGGCACCAAGCACGTGGTCGACATCCGCAACTGTGGCCTGGTCGGCGCCCTGCAGATCGCCCCGCGCGACGGTGACGCGGTGATCCGCCCGTTCGAGGCCGGCCTGGCCCTGTGGAAAGCCGGCTTCTATGTGCGCTTCGGCGGCGACACCCTGCAGTTCGGGCCGACCTTCAACACCCGCCCGGAAGAACTGGACCGCCTGTTCAACGCCGTGGGCGACACCCTGAACAAGATCAACTGACCGACGCCCCCCTCTCCCTCTGGGAGAGGGCCGGGGGTGAGGGATCGCCAGGCCACACCGAGCCGTGTATGGCACCCTCACCCTAGCCCTCTCCCAACGGGGAGGGAGGACCAGACCGAATTCACATCGAGAGAGCACTTCATGAGCACCATCGCCCACCTGATCAACGGCGACATCGTCCTGAGCGGCCAGCGCACCGTGCCGGTCTACAACCCCTCCATCGGCGAGGCCGTGCGCCAGGTCGAACTGGCCGACCGCGGCACCATCCAGGCCGCCATCGACGCCGCCAAGGCCGCCTTCCCGGCCTGGCGCAACACCCCGCCGGCCAAGCGCGCCCAGGTGATGTTCCGCTTCAAGCAACTGCTGGAAGCCAACAAGGACAGGATCGCCGCGCTGATCAGCGAAGAGCACGGCAAGACCCTGGAAGACGCGGTGGGCGAACTGCAGCGCGGCATCGAGAACGTCGAGTACGCCTGCGGCGCGCCGGAACTGCTCAAGGGCGAGTTCAACCGCAACGCCGGCCCGAACATCGACAGCTGGAGCGACTTCCAGCCGCTGGGCGTGGTCGCCGGCATCACCCCGTTCAACTTCCCGGCCATGGTGCCGCTGTGGATGTACCCGCTGGCCATCGCCTGCGGCAACTGCTTCATCCTCAAGCCCTCCGAGCGCGACCCCAGTTCCACTCTGCTGATCGCCCAGTTGCTGCACGAAGCCGGCCTGCCCAGGGGCGTGCTGAACGTGATCAACGGCGACAAGGAAGCGGTGGACGCCCTGATTGAGGCGCCTGAGGTGAAAGCCATCAGCTTCGTCGGCTCCACACCGATCGCCGAATACATCTATACCGAGGCCAACAAGCGCGGCAAGCGCGTGCAGGCCCTGGGCGGCGCCAAGAACCACGCCGTGGTGCTGCCGGACGCCGACCTCGACAACACCGTCAACGCCCTGATGGGCGCTGCCTACGGTTCCTGCGGCGAGCGCTGCATGGCCATCTCCGTGGTGGTGGCGGTGGGTGACCAGGTGGCCGACAAACTGGTCGAGAAACTGGTACCGAAGATCGCCGCCCTGAAGATCGGCGCCGGCACCTCCTGCGGCCTGGATATGGGCCCGCTGGTTACCGGCGCGGCGCGCGACAAGGTCAAGGGCTACATCGACAGCGGCGTCGAGCAGGGCGCCAGGCTGGTGGTGGACGGCCGTGGCCTGGTGGTGCCGGGCAACGAGGCCGGCTTCTTCGTCGGCGGCACCCTGTTCGACGCCGTCACCCCGGAGATGACCATCTACAAGGAAGAGATCTTCGGCCCGGTGCTGTGCATCGTCCGCGTCGGCAGCCTGGAAGAGGCCATGCAGCTGATCAACGACCACGAATACGGCAACGGCACCTGCATCTTCACCCGCGACGGCGAAGCCGCGCGCCTGTTCTGCGACGAGATCGAAGTCGGCATGGTCGGCGTCAACGTCCCCCTGCCGGTGCCGGTGGCCTACCACAGCTTCGGCGGCTGGAAGCGCTCCCTGTTCGGCGACCTCCACGCCTACGGCCCGGACGGCGTGCGCTTCTACACCAAGCGCAAGACCATCACCCAGCGCTGGCCCCAGCGCGCCAGCCACGAGGCGGCGCAGTTCGCCTTCCCCAGCAACGGCTGATACGCAGCAAAAAGGCCGGTCGAGAGACCGGCCTTTTTGGGATATGTCCCCGTTAGTTGTTGCACGCCCTGTGGGAGCGGATTTATCCGCGAATTTCGCGGCCAATCGGAATGCCGCCCAGCCGCGCCCACAAGAGCAGAATTGCGCCACCAACACGTAACGAGTACATAGCTTTTTTGTCTGGCGCGGCGAGTAGGGCGGGTGAAACCCGCATCGTCGGCTGCGCGGGTTGCACCCGCCCTACCCATATCTCCTCAACCTCACGTCACATCCCCGTCCTCGACGCATTTCGCTCCGTTCAGACTTCCAACGAAAGTACCTCGCCTCCCGGCTGAATTTCCCGGAGCGCTTTCCCTATACTCAGGCTTTATGGCCCATGGCCACTGCCAGAGCCTCGCGCGGCTCGCCGGAGGGATGACGAGCAATGTCCTGGATTCGCTGTCTGCTGTGCCTGTCGCTGTGGCTGGTCTGCGGCTCGTCGTCGTTCGCCGCGCCCGTTTTGTTGCAGGAGGACAGCAGCGGGCTCGGCCTGAACGAGCGGGTCGAGCTGCTGGAGGATGTCGGCGGGCAGCTGGGCATCGACGATCTGCAACGGCCCGAGGTGCAGGCGCGTTTCCACCCGGCCGACGGGCGGGCCAGCGCCGGGCGCAGCCCCAACCCGTGGTGGCTGCGCATCACCTTGCAGCGTGGCGCGGAGGCGCCCGCGCGCTGGTGGCTGGAGCTGGGTGGCATGCTGGTGCTCGATGCGCGCCTGTACCTGCCGGACGGCAAGGGCGGGTGGACGGAGCGCGCCAGCGGCGAGCGGGTGCCGTTCAGCGAGGGCCGCGACTACCCCTACCGGCGCGGCCTGTTCCAGTTGCCGGCGCTGGGCGAGCAGCCGCTGACCCTGTACGTGCGCAGCTACGACCCCGCGGGCAACCTGTTTCCGCTGCGCATCTGGCAGCTCGGCGACCTGCAGCAGGTCAGCAGCGAGGAGAACTTTGCCTACGGCCTGATCTATGGCGTGGTGCTGGCGCTGCTGCTGTACAACCTGTTCATCCTCTTCAGCCTGCGCGACCGCGCCTACCTCTGGTACGTGCTGACCACGGGCTGCTCCCTGCTGATGATGCTGGCCATGTCCGGCCACGCCCAGCAGTACCTCTGGCCCGGCATCGCCACGCCGGTGTGGCTGGACCGGATGACGATGCCGTCGCTGTGGAGCGTACTGCTGATGCGCTTCACCATCGCCCTGCTGTCCCGGCCCGGCGGTTCGCCCTGGCCGGCGCGGGTGCTCAACGTGGTGTGCGTGCTGTACGGCGTCGCCATCCTGATCAACGCCCTGGGCATGCGCCGCGAGGCGTCGCTGATGATCGCCCTGCTGCCGGTGCTGACCATGCCGATCGCGCTGGGCTGGGCGGCCCTGCGCAGCTGGCAGGGTTTCGTGCCGGCGCGCTTGTACCTGATCGGCTACGGCTTCGTGCTGGTCAGCGCGGTGATCCTGCTGTTGCGCGCCGGCGGGGTGATCCCGCCGCTGCCGCTGATCGGCTACTTCTTTCCCCTGTCGGTCTCGCTGGAGGCCATTCTGTTCTCCTTCGCCCTGGCCTACCGCATCCAGATGCTGCGCCAGGAGAAGGCCGCCGCGCTGCGCCTGGTCGACCGCGAGAAGAGCGCGCGCCTGGCGCAGATACAGCGCAGCGCCGACGAACTGCAGAGCGCGGTGGCGCTGCGTACCGCCGAACTGGCCGAGGCCAACCAGCAGCTGCAGCATGCGGCCTTCCACGATTCGCTGACCGAACTGCCGAACCGTCGCTACCTGCTGGAGCGCCTGGACGCGGCGATGGCCGACAGTCTGCGCCGGGGCGAGTCGCTGGCGCTGCTGTTGCTCGATTTGGACCTGTTCAAGCCGATCAACGACCAGTACGGCCACGACGCCGGCGACTTCGTCCTGCGCACCCTGGCCCAGCGCCTGCAGGCGCAGCTGCGACGTGGTGACTTCGCCGCGCGCCTGGGTGGCGACGAGTTCGCCGTGCTGGTGACCGGGCCGGGCGTGAGGACGGAGCTGGCGCAAGTGGTGGCGCGGCTGCTGCAGGCGCTGAACCAGCCGGTGGAATACGACGGGGTGGCGCTGAACATCGGCGTGAGCATCGGCTCGGCGCGCTTCCCCGACGACGCCGACCAACTGACCGAGCTGTACAAAGCGGCCGACACGGCGCTGTACCAGGCCAAGCAGCGTGGTCGCGGCACCTTCGTGATGGCGCGGGAGGAAGCTTCCGGCCCGGCATAGTGGCCGTGCGCACCGGGGGCCATGCACGGGCTTGCCGGTGCGCATGGTGCACCCTACGAGAGCGGCCATTGCACCGAGCCATCGCCGTAAGTTTCTTCGCTGAGCGCTGCAGCTGCCTGCCCCTGGGTCCCCG
>NZ_JAOEEE010000029.1:0-68920 GCF_029837675.1 Pseudomonas sp. GD04015
TAGCGTGGACGCCAAGGGCTATTACACCAGGCTGGAATACGACGCCTACGGAAGCGTCACGCGCAAAATCGAATACAACACGGCGCTGAGCAAATGGAACGAGGTCAATCAGCCCGCCGCCCCTGCCTCGCAACCCGCCAACCGCACGACTCGCTTCGTCTATGACGCCATGGGGCGCATGACCCAGACCATCAACGAGAATGTGCAGTACTGGATCGCACAAGACGGCGTGAGGGAAGTGACATCCGGCAGCATCACCAGCAATACCCTGTCCTACGATGGCGTCGGCAACATCCTCACCCGCACGGATGCGCTGGGCGCCGTCACCACCAACACCTACGACGCCCTGGGCCGCCTGACGAAAATCACGTTGCCACAGACTACTGTTGCCGCGGCAGGCCAGCTCAACCCCTATGCGGTCGATACCGTCACGGCCTCGCCAGTCTCAGGGTATGCCTATAACGCCTTCGGACAGGTGGTTCTCAATGTTACTGAAGCTGGAACGGACGCAAACGGCCGCGTTCAAGCGGGCGGAACCCGCTTCCACATCACCCAGTACGACAGCGCCGGCAATGCCATCATGCAGATGGAGCCCAACGGCTCGAACCTGTATTTCAAGGTAGATGCAGCCGGACGGCGGATTGAAGAAAAGCGCGAAATCGACGTCACCACCGAAGCCTTCACGACGGTGTTCGGCACCAACATGTCGATGAAACATACCATCCGCCGCACTTACGAATACGACAAACTGGGCCAGCAGACCACCGCGATCGACTGGTACAACGTCTACAACATCTTCACTCCGACGCTGACCGCCAGCCGCAGCACCGTGACTTACAACCGCTTTGGCGAGATCACGGAAAAGAGAGTCAACGGAGCACTCCAAGAGAAGGTCAACTACGACCTCAACGGTCGTGCGGTGAACCGGGTAACGGCACAGACCGGGATAGAACACTTTGCCTATGACGTGAACGGCAAACTGACTTACGCAGCCCAGTACGGCAACCTGACCGACGCCTCCGATGACCGCATCACCTACTACCTGAACGATCAACTCGGCAGGAACATCGAGCAGCATCTGCCTGCGTTCGAGGCGAATATCAGCGGCAACCCGCTGCAAAACAAGCTGCCGGAGAACGCTCCCAAGGTAACGCCTGTCATCAGGCAGGCCTTCGACCGCTGGGGCAACCTGACATCGCGCACCGACGCCAAGGGCTATACCACGGCCTATCAATACGACTACGGCAATCGGTTGATTACCGAAACGGGGCCCAATGTCACCGTTTATCGCGAAAACGGGACTGCCTACGTCGCCTCTATCCGCAAGAAATATGGCTACGACTCGACCGGAAATCTGATAGCAGAACAAGATATCGCCATATCCACCGTGGGAAATATCACGGTATTGCGCACGAGATATCACCTTTACAACAGCGGCAACCTGGTGTGGGAAATCGATGGCGTAGGAGCGTCTCGCTTCTACATATATGACGTTTACGGCAATCGCGTCGGCTCCAAGGACGCTGTCGGAAATGTCCTGTTCAACACCTACGATGCGATGGACCGCCTTACCAGCCATGGCATCGTCCGCAACAACGTCGCTGTGGTTCTGCAGACCAACAAGTACGACCAAGCGGGCCGCCTCTATGCCGAAATAGCCGGTACCACCGAAATCGCCGAGACGCTTCTCAATGTGGCGGACTCATACGACGGCAAATCCTATATGTCGGGAGTTGCTGGCAACACGCGCTATACCCTTTACGACGAGCGCAGCAATATCACTTGGACACGCACGGAGTCAGGCGTAAACACCCAGTTCCAGTACGACATCTCTAATCGCAAAACTGCCGAAATCGACGCGATAGGCAATACCAAAACCTGGACCTACGCGGCAGGCGATTTCTCCCAACTGATCGGCTACAAGAACTGGGGGAACCATCAGTACACCTATATCTACAATGCTTTCGGCCAACTGGAAAAAGAGCAATTCCTGGGAGGCCCGGACAAGACCTATCACTACTTCGCCAATGGCCTGCTCAAGCTCGTTATAGAAGGCACACCACAGGATTGGGAAGTCACTGGCAACGAGTATGATCTCAACGGGAACAAGACCCTAGAGTTCAACTCCAGCATCATGGGATACGGGACTACCTCCATGTCCGGGAGTAGCTTGGAAACCCGTTATCAGTACGATTCGCTCAACCGCCTCCAGGCCGTCAGCATGCCGGTAGGAAACCAGCATGTGGGCCATCACGACGTACTGACGACCTCCGCCCAACTCGATTCGCTCACCTACTACTACGACGAGTTCGGCAATCGCCGACGCGTGACAATGGACACCACCGACCAGGTAGGCAAGCGCACGCAACTAGACAACTGGTTCAAGTACGACCTGGAAGGGCGAGTGCTCATCAACGATGGATACCTCAACAGCCGGGGCCAGATCGTCGCGGGCGTGGTCAACGGCCAAGGCAAGGGCCAGGCCTATGGCTACAACGCCATCGGCCAGCGGATATCGTCCGAAGAGTTCGTGGGCAGCATCAACTTCTTCGGCCACCCCAGCAATGAGTATGTGCTGAAGAACTACACATACAACGATCTGGGCTCCCTGCTGACCACGACCAAGCGAGCTTCGATCCGAAATGCACAAACGGGACCGGATACCTCCGATGGCTCGATACTAGGGGATGCCACTCTCATCTTCAGCGCCAACTACGATGCTCGCAACAACCGCGTGTATCAGGAAGACGTCAATGGCAACGAGCGCACCCGTACCACTTATACCTACCGTGGCGATGGCAAGCTGAACAATCAGCTAGTTGATCGCTGGAACGGAAGCAGGTGGAAGCCCTACCAATACACCTTCTTTAATGAAAACCGCCTGATCGGTACCGACAGGGTAGAGCGCGACATCATGCCCGGCTACAACGCGATCGGCCTGATGGTGCGCTATCGCTATACGGTCTATGACAAGAATGGCGACCCCGCCATGTGGGGAGAGAACTACACCAACTACATTGCCTTCGATACTTGGAAAGAGCATAGAATCCAGGCAAACGTGAACAGAGGGACGCCTGGCATAACCACCATGGAATATGGCTTGCGCGGCGACCTGCTGACGGCTGTTTCCACGGGCAATACTCCTTTCACACGTCGATATGCTTCGGATCGCAACGGCCAGTTGATCATGCGCACCGACGGCAACAATGCCTCTGCCCAAACTTATGTGATGCACAACGGCAACGTGCTGGCCAGCATCGGCAACAACAGCACACCAGAAATCTTCGACACCATCTCCTCAGTCTCTCCTTCCGAGATAGAGCGAACCCCAACTAATTACGTGATCGTCGACGGCGATACCCTGCAAGGCATTGCCCAGAAAATCTGGGGTGATTCGGGCATGTGGTATCTGATCGCCGATGCCAACGGCTTGAGTGCCAATAGCGAGCTGATACGTGGCACGACACTGACCATCCCGAATGTCGCGGGCAGCAACTCCAACAACGCAGGCACCTTCAAGGCCTACAACCCGAGTGAAGTTACGGGAGACCTGACACCCGTCGCCAAGTATCAGCCGCCAAAACCGAAGAAGAAGAAAAGCGGGGGCTTGGGCAGCATTGTGATGGTGGTGGTGGCCGTGGTGGCGGCGGTGTTTACGGCAGGGGCAGCGCTAGCTGCTATGGGGGCTGCTGGCAGCTTTATGTCAATAGGTGCCACTGCGATGACGGCGGGCGGTATCGGGGCAGCGACACTTGGAGGTAGTGGCCTCGCTGCCGGGGTAGTTGCTTTTGGTGCCGCTGCCGCTGCCGGCAGTGCCGCCTCCCAGCTGACCGGTATGGCTATGGGGGTGCAAGACAAGTTCTCTTGGAGCCAGGTAGCAGTGGCTGGCATCACCGGAGGCATAACCGCCGGGGTTAGCTCGTTTATAAGCAATCCGGCTGCCACCGCGGCTGCGGGTTATGTCGGTAATTACGCGGCTAGCAAAGTCGTGGGATTGGACACTAGCTTCAGTTGGGCAGGGATGGCTGCATCCGTAGTCGGCTCGACCATTGGTAGCTATGTGGGTGGCAATGCTGCCAAAGCCGGAACTTTCGGTACTTTCGCCAAAGCGGTGGCTCGCGATCAATTCACGGCGCTAACCACCGCAGCTATCACCGACAAGTGGTTCGGCGGTGCTCGACCAAATTATGCGCAGGTAGCCACTGATGCGTTTGGTAATACGTTAGGGAACTCGATCAAGGGCCAAATGGTGAGGGCTGATCAAGAGGCTCGCCTTGATCAATGGACGAAAGGAGAGCTGGATCGAGCTGGAGCGCGCGTAGAGGATGCGCGACTTCGGGTCGAGCAGGAGCAGCAACTGGCGGATTGGACTGGGGGTGAGTTATTGAGAGCTGAAGCGCGCACGAGTGATCGAGTGACGGCGTATGCCGATGCGAAGAATGTTCGCGCTGCAGCTACCAAGGCGTCCCAGCCATACGACTCAGCGTGGATGAACACGGCTTTAGGGGCGGGCCTAACTTGGAATGCACTTCTAGATGCCTCGTCCCTGGGAGTATATGAAACAACCAAGGAGCGCTACGCACGGCTAATTTCAGCCTCCGACGTGCCAGTCATTAACGATCCTGCGACTAATAGCCCTTGGGATTTACCGGAGGAGGTGCGCCCCGAGTTGAGCTTGAGTCAGCGAGCGAGTAATTTTGTTTCTGAGCACTCTCTAGTGTCATTCCAGCCCTTGAACGGGAATTTCGCCCATGATGTGGCTGCGAATATTCGTAATGCTGCTGCGTTACCCGCTAATGTCATCGGGATAGGCGCCGGGGCAGCGGACAGCTTGCTGAGCTTGAATGACGGCACCGGCTATAAGCTTTTAGATGCAAGCATGGGGCTACCTGGCGCAGGGTTTGGCGCTTGGACTTTTAAAGAAATAGGGCTTGCGGCGAAGTCCTTAGGAGCTATAAGGGCTGAGGCCAACGCCGCAAGAATCCAATTTGGCACCGTTAGAGAATCGGACAGTACGATTCTTAACTTACTATATGGAGCAAGGGTAAAAGAAGGCTTACCAGGATTGGTCGGAGCTCCTATTACTAGACGCCCAAGTGTAGCCGAACTGGAAAATTTGACATTAAAGCATGATGTAGAATTTGCGGTAACTTATAAACTTGGAGAGAAAAGTGGAGGCCGCGGCGGCCAGTATTTCTTACACTCTGGCAGCAAAAGCCAAGTCCATATTCCGTTAGAGGCTGACCGTATGCTCATATATCATACTCACCCTAGCAGCACTGCCTTGGCCAGCGTAGGAGACCGCTTGGTCATGGAGACCCTCGAGCTTCTGGGCTCACCACAACGAAGCTCGCAGATTATTCCAGTAGGAAAAGAAGTCGTGCGCTTTAACAAGAGCACAACGATTAATTGGTGGAATAAGCGATGAAAGATATATCTGAATTTGAATCTCTATGGAAAGAAAACCCATCAGCATGGGCTCTACTCCACGTAAACGCTTCAAATCTCAACGAGCCGCCAAGGTATTTGATAGTTAACACCGAAACCAGACATGGAAAAATCATAGAAGATGATGAAGTTTTTGATTTTGTCATCCAGAAAATGCTTATGGCAGGTGTTAGAGTTGTGAAAATTGGAGATGGATTCTGATAATAAAACAACGGGGACAGACCGCGTTTCCTACAGAAGAAACCATCTGCTCCACCCTATTGACACTCCGCACTGATCTACCCTCTAGTCGTTTAGTCGTTGCATATGGAAAAGGAACTCCCTATACGGCGTAGAGTCTCCCGGAGTTTTTCTGCACCTAATTCAATGCGGTAACAGCCACTCCTTCTACGCTGACGAGGGCTACCAGTTCTCTCTGGAGCACCTAGCGGAGCAGGCGGACAATTCATTGATGACCGACCACGTTCATATGCATCTAACGCCGCGTGGGGCGGAAAGCGCTAGGCTGCTGATGATGTGGCTGGGTCAGCGTTATGTGCATGCAGACATCAACCGCACCTATCGACGTAGTGGCGCCTTTGCCCCCTTATCTCGCTGAGTCGGTCCACAGCAGGGCGGCAGAACAGCGCGTCCTCCCAGGCTCCCAGGGCCAGCAGGCGGCGGGCGGATTCGCCGGCCTGCAGGGCAGCGGCGCTGTGCATGTCCAGGCACAGGGCGCAGCCGTTGAGCTGCGAGGCGCGGACCTTCACCAATTCGCGCAATGGGGCTTCCAGGGAGAAGCCGTTCTGGGTCTTCTCCAGGGTGTAGACGGCCTGGAACACGTGCGGCGCGGTCTGGTGATAGTGGTTGCGTCTGCTGGTCATCATGGCGGCTGCTCCGAAGGCGCCCGGCACCACGCCGGGGTTCGGTGCCACTGTATTACCCGCCTTCAAGCGGATAAATTGTCCACCAACGCAAACATTGTACGGAGAGACGCACAGTGGCCTTCGACCGCCTCGAGGCGATGCGCGCCTTCTGCCGCATCGTCGAACTGGGCAGCTTCACCCGGGCGGCGGACAGCCTCGGCCTGGCCAAGACCACCGTGTCCGGCCAGGTGGCGGCGCTGGAAGCTCACCTGGGCGTGCGCCTGCTGCATCGCACCACCCGCCGCGTCTCGCCGACCACCGACGGTAGCGCCTACTACGAACGCTCTCGCACGTTGCTGGATGACCTCGATGAACTGGAGAGCGACGTCTCGCAGAGCCTCGGGCTGGCCCGTGGGCGGGTACGGGTCGAGATGCCGTCGCCGGTCGGCCGCTTCCTGATCATCCCCGCCCTGCCCGACTTCATCGCTCGCCATCCCCTGATCCACCTGGACGTGGGCTGCGGCGAGCGCGTCGTCGACCTGGTACAGGAAGGCATCGACTGCGCGATCCGTGGCGGCACGGTCGGCACGCCGGACCTGGTGTGCAAGAGCATCGGCCAGATGCGCTTCACCCTGTGCGCCACACCCGGCTACCTGGCCAGGCACCCGGCGGTGCGTCATCCGCACGACCTGCGAACCCTGGATTTCCTGGCCTTCGTCTTCCCCGCCAGCGGCCGGCAGAAGACCAGCGCGCTGCAACATGGCGACGAACGCTTCGTCATCGATCAGGAACCGACCATGCGCTTCAACAGCGGCGGCGCCTACATCGCCGCCGCCGAGGCCGGCCTGGGGTTCGTCGCGGTGCCGACCGTGGAGGCGCGCCGGCCGCTGGCCGAGGGCCGGCTAGTGGAAATGCTGCCGCAGTGGCGCCTGGAGAGCATGCCGATGAGCCTGGTCTACCCTTACTCCCGGCGCCTGTCGGCCCGGGTGCGCGCCTTCGCCGACTGGGCCGGCGAGGTGATGGACAGCGACCCGCTGTGGCGGGCCTGAACGCGCGTCGGGCGCGCATCCGGCCATTTGCGATTAAGCTGTGGCCCCGCCGTTTCCCGTCTTCCTCCTGCCTCTCCGGTGACCGCATGCGCCTGCTACTCGCCCTGCCGCTTCTGCTGTGCGCGGGTGCCTTCGCCGAGCAACGACCGATCCGCTTCGCGGTGACCGAGAGTTCAACCATGCCGCTGATGCGCTACGAGCAGGGCCGCGCCGCCGGCGGCATCCTCTTCGACCTGCAGACACGCCTGGCGCAGAAGCTCCAGCGGCGCGCCGAACTCCTCGTGCTGCCGCGGATGCGTGTGCAACAGATGATGGCGCGCGGCGAGATCGACGTGCGCTGCTACGTCAGCCCCGACTGGGTGGAGGGCGCCCACCATCAGTACGTGTGGAGCGTGCCGTTCATACAGCAGCGCGACCTGATCGTCGGCCGCGCGGAAGAAACCGAACCGCCCGGCCGGGACGGCGAAACCATCGGCACGGTGCTGGGCTTCGCCTACCCGCGTCTGCAACCCCTGTTCGCCGACGGCAGCCTGCGGCGCGACGACGCCCGCACCCAGGAGCTGGCGCTGGAGAAGCTGGACGCCGGGCGCTACCGCTACGCGGTCAGCAACCAGCTGGCGCTGGACTGGCACAACCGCCAGCGGCCGCCGGAGCGCCGGCTCAAGGTGTTCGGGGAGATCGCCAGCGACCCGATGGCATGCATGGTGCGCGACGAGGGCGACGTGCCGACCATGCAGTTACTGCGCGCGCTGGTGCGGATGAAACAGGATGGCGAGTTCGAGACGATCCTCGACCGTTACCGCTAGCCGTGCGCGTGGGGGAACCCGATCAGCCCTGCCCCTGCAGCTCGCCCAGGCACTGCCCGGATACCCACTGCAACCGCTCCAGCAGCGGCGCCGGCAGTTCTGCCTGCTGCAATGCGGCGAAGTCATCGGCGGAAAAATCCCGCTCGATGCGGGCCACCGTGCAGTCGCAGTAGCGCGACGCGGGCTCGCGGCCCAGGGCCTCGCCGGCACTGTCCAGGCAGCCTTCGCGGAAGACCTCGCGCATGCCCGGAGGCCAGTCGGCCGCCAGCGCGGGCAGGACGACCAGCGGGAGGATGGCGAGGGCGGCACGGCGGATCATGGCTGGGGCGGATTCTCATCCGGGCGGATGTCGAAGCCGCCACGGTTCTCGCTGACGACGTGGAAGTACTGGGTGCTGCCCGACTCGACCTTCACCGCGATCTCCTTGTGCAGGCGGCCCATGCCGCAGAGGGTGTCGTCCAGCGGGTCGATCTTCAGGCCCAGCACGCGGGTGCCGGCGGGCACCTGGAAGCTGGCCACCTCGGCCATGCCGATGCGCGCGGCCAGCTTGCGGTCCACCTCGATGGCCACGTAGCAGCCGCCGCCCATCAGGCCCATGTCGCGGTTCACCACCAGGCGGCCGCCGTTGGCGTACTCGTCCTGGTAGGCCAGCAGGCGGTCTTCGGGCACGGGCTTGATGTTTTCCGCGTCGGGGCGGAACGAAGAACAACCTACCAGCAGAACCAGGGGTACAACGGCGAGGAACTGGCGCATGGAAGCCCTCCTTGGGCATCGTGGGGTCGGAGCAGTATTGGCGCTGGAACGCTTCGCCTCAAGGGGCCGAAGCCCCCGGGCGAAAATCCTGAACCTCGCGCCGGGCACAGGTCTCTACAGATCAGTGATTCCTAGAGGAGTTCGACATGAACAGATCGCTGCTCTGCGGCCTCGCCGCTTCCCTGCCCCTGCTGGCCATGGCCGCCCCTGAACTGGCCGAAGAACTCAACGGCCTGAAGGTGGAAACCAGCACCAGCCCGATCACGGCCCAAGACAACACCGGCTCCGGCCCGGTCACCGGCAACGCCACCCTGGTGGTCAAGCTGACCAACCACGACACCCGCAGCGTGGAATGCGAGGTCGACCCCGGCCCCACCGCCACCGAGGTGCAAATCCAGAAAGTCAACCTGGAGCCCGGCGAAAGCGCGACCCTGCGGGTCGACAGTCGCGCCTCGGGCACGGGCACCGACGCCAAGCTGACCTGTCACTGATCCCGCGTTTCACTCCCCGCCAGGTCCGCTCTGGGCCTGGCTTCTTTTTGGCTCTGCCCACGTCAGTTGTTGCACACCTTGTGGGAGCGGATTTATCCGCGAATGTCACGGCCAATCGGCATGCAGCCCAGCCGCTCCCACAAATGCAGGATTGCGCCACCAACACGTAGCGCTGTTGCCCGGGGAGCGCCGCGCCTACCCACGGAAGGTCTGCCGCCACGCGCTCGGCGATACGCCGAAGGCGCGGCCGAAGTGGTGACGCAGTGACACCGGCGAGCCGAATCCGGCAAGGGTGGCGATCGCCTCAACGCTCTGCTCGGTGCCCTCCAGCAGGCGCTGGCATAGCGCGAGCCGCTCCGCCAGCAGCCAGTCGCCGACCGTGGCACCGGTGAGCTGGCGGAAGCGCCGGGTGAAGGTGCGCCGGCTCATCAGGGCGCGCTCGGCCAGGCTGTCCAGGCTGTGCGGCAGGTCGAGGTGGGCGCGCACCCAGTCCAGCAGGCCCGCCAGGCGGTCGTCGCGGGAGGTGGCCGGTAGCGGCTGCTCGATGAACTGGGCCTGGCCGCCCTGTCGATGGGGCGGCACCACCAGGCGCCGGGCCACCCGGTTGGCCACCTCGGCGCCGTGCTGCTGGCGCAGCAGGTGCAGGCAGCAGTCAATGCCGGCGGCCGTGCCGGCCGAGGTAAGCAGGCCGGCGTCGTCCAGGTAGAGCACGTCGGCGTCCACCATCACCTTCGGGAAGCGCTTCGCGAAGTCCCGGGCCCAGGCCCAGTGGGTGGTGGCGCGCCGACCGTCGAGCAGGCCCGCCTCGGCCAGCACGTAGGCGCCCAGGCACAGGCCGACCAGCCGCGCACCGCGTGCGTGGGCCGCCACCAGCGCGTCCAGCAACGCCTGCGGCGGCCGCTCCTGCGGATCGTCGTGCCAGCTCGGCATGATCACCGTGTCCGCCCAGGCCAGCGTCTCCAGGCCGTGCTCCACACGCAGGCCGAAGCCGGCCGTGGTGCTCAGCGAACCGGCCCGCTCCGCGCACACGCGCAGCTCGTAGAACTCGGGCCCCGGCCCCAGCTCGCCGAACACCAGGCAGGGCACGGACAGGTGAAAGGGCGTGATGCGGTCGAAGGCAACCACGGCGATGCGGTGGGCGGGCATGCGGAAACTCCAGGCCGTTTGGCCCGATATTAACGCAACCTGGCTTGTGGGCCACTCACGACCGGAAGGACCGCGCACGAACAATGGACTCCACCACAACCCCCACGAGGAGCCTTGCCATGAACCAGCCACCCAAGCGCGCCCTGATCGTCATCGACGTGCAGAACGAATACGTCACCGGCAACCTGCGCATCGAACACCCGCCCATCGACCATTCCCTGGCCAACGTCGGCCGCGCCATGGACGCCGCCAGCGCGGCCGGCATCCCGGTCATCGTGGTCCAGCACCTGGCGCCCGAGGGCTCGCCGATCTTCGCCCGCGACAGCCAGGCCGCCGAGCTGCACCCGCAGGTGGCGCAGCGCCCGCGCGACCACTTCATCCAGAAGGAGATGGCCAGCTGCTTCGCCGGCACGGACCTGGCCGACTACCTGAAACAGCGCGGGATCGACACCCTCAGCGTGGTCGGCTACATGATCCATCACTGCGACGACTCCACCGTGCGCCAGGCCCATCACGAGGGCTGGCAGGTGGAGCTGCTGCACGACGCTACCGGCGCTCCGCCCTATCGCAACGCGATGGGCTCGGCCACCGCCGAGGAAATCCACCGTGTGTTTACCGTGGTGATGCACACGGGCTTCGCCGCCGTGCTCGGCACCGACGACTGGATCGAGGCACTGCACAGCGGCGAAGCGCCCCAGCCGGACAACATCTACCTGTCCAACCAGCGCGCCATCGCCAATCGCTGAACGCGGCCGTGCGTAGGGCGGGTGAAACCCGCGTTGCACTGTTCGCGGGTTTCACCCGCCCTACGTTATGCGAGACGCTTGACCAGACGCGCCTGCAGCTTCTCCAGCTCGGCCGGGTCGGCCTGGTGGGTGGCGTGGATGCCGAGTTTGTCGCCCTCGTAGCGCGGCACGATGTGCACGTGGATGTGGAACACCGTCTGCCCCGCCGGCGCGCCGTTGAACTGCGCCACCTGCACACCGGCCGGCTCCAGCTCGTCCACCACCGCCTGGGTCAGCTTGCGTACCACGGCCATCACCTTGGCCAGGTTGGCATCGTCGATCTCCAGGATGTTGCGCGCCGGGGCGTTCTTTGGAATCACCAGGCAATGGCCGTAGGACTGGGGGAACAGGTCGAGGAAGGCGAGCACGTCGTCGTCTTCGTACAGCTTGTAGCAGGGAGCCTCGCCGCGAATGATCTTGGCGAAGATGTTCTGGGCGTCGTAGGTGCCTTGCAGGCTCATGGGATTCTCCGTGACCGAGTGGAACGACAAGGGCGAACCATACCGGCTTCCGGCCTGTCACGTAAGGATGTCGCCCGCACGGGCGGCCGGCTATCCTGACCACTTCGCCAAATCCCCGGAGCGCCCATGCCAGACCTTTCCGCCTTCCCCATCACGGGCAAATGGCCCGCCACCCGGCCCGACCGCCTGCAGCTCTACTCGCTGCCCACGCCCAATGGCGTCAAGGTGTCGATCATGCTGGAAGAGACCGGCCTGGCCTACGAGCCGCACCTGGTCAGCTTCGACACCAACGACCAGCTCAGCCCCGAATTCCTCTCGCTCAACCCGAACAACAAGATTCCCGCCATCCTCGACCCGGACGGGCCGAACGGCGAGCCGCTGCCGCTGTTCGAGTCCGGCGCCATCCTCATCTACCTCGCCGAGAAGACCGGCCAGCTGCTGCCCCGCGACCCGGCCGCGCGCTACCAGTGCATCCAGTGGCTGATGTTCCAGATGGGCGGCATCGGCCCGATGTTCGGCCAGCTCGGCTTCTTCCACAAATTCGCCGGCAAGGACTACGAGGACAAGCGCCCGCGCGACCGCTACGTGGCCGAATCCGCGCGCCTGCTCGGCGTGCTGGACAAGCACCTGCAGGGCCGCGACTGGATCATGGGCGACGACTACAGCATCGCCGACATCGCCACCTTCCCCTGGGTGCGCAACCTGATCGGCTTCTACGAGGCCGGCGAACTGGTGGAGTTCGAGCGTTTCGCCAACGTCCGCCGCGTGCTCGACGCCTTCCTCGCCCGCCCGGCCGTGCAACGCGGCCTGACCATCCCGCAGCGCGGCTGAGCCGCAGCCGGCACGGG
This sequence comes from Pseudomonas sp. GD04015, assembly GCF_029837675.1. Lineage (NCBI taxonomy): Bacteria > Pseudomonadati > Pseudomonadota > Gammaproteobacteria > Pseudomonadales > Pseudomonadaceae > Pseudomonas > Pseudomonas sp. GD04015. Next base: position 12,633 of record NZ_JAOEEE010000029.1, read on the forward strand.
CGCGATGCCCGTGCCAGCGCAGGCTGCCCTCCTTACTGATCCGAAAGTGGACTGGCAATCAGCCATCAGACTGGATATAACCCTGTGAAGCGTGCTGGTAATGGCCTATCAGTCAGCCACAGGGACGAGGCTATCAGCGGATTTGCATTCACTGCCTGCAAGGAACTGCGATGACTGACGACGTGATTGGCGTAACGGTTTGCGACGAGTGCGGCACTCGCTACAAGCTTCGGGAAAGAAACCGCCACCAGCTGGGAAAACCGGCGCGCTGCCAGAAGTGCAATACCATCTTCACGGTCGAACTCGTCGATCCCACGCCGTTGGAAAACGCGGCGATCAAGAACGAGGAAGAACAGGCCCAGGAAGTCACCGAGCGCAAGCGCCAGCGCAGAACCAGGGAAGAAATCCGCCAGGAGTACCTGGACACCATCCGTACCGGCTTCAAGTCGTTGCACCCGCGCCTGGTCGCCATGGACCTCGCGGAGAAGTCGTCGGAAGAGAACGTGCGGATATGGGTCATCGACAGCCTGATCAACGCCCTCGGCTACAGCCACGACGAGATCGACACCGAAGTCCGCACGCTGGGCAAGCGCGTCGACATCGCCCTGAAGAAGAACGGTCAGATATTCCTCGTGATCGAGTGCAAGGGCGTGCGTACCAAGCTCGGCAACAGCGTCAGGGACCAGGCGATCAACTACGCCACTAGCCTCTCGGCGCCTTGGGCCGTCATCACCAACGGACATATCTGGCGCCTGTACCGCATCATTCCGCGCCAGGGCCGCGACCCGAAGCTCGTCGAAATCTTCGATGTGGCGCTGCTGGACGCGGACGGCGTCAGCGATAGCGACGTGGAAAGCCTGTTCCTGCTCACCGCCCGCGCGCTGTTCAGCGGCGATACCGAAAAGATGAGCCACCTGATCGCCTGCACCACCCGCCGCAAGATTCTTCAGGCACTGACCTCAGATCGCGTGGTGAAGGCCATGAGGATGGAACTGATCGAAAGCTATCGGGAAAGCAACGGCGTGAACGTGCCCCTGGACGATGCCGGCACCAAGTCGGTGATCGCCGACGCCTTCGGTGTGGAGGACCTCTGACGGTCGCCGCTCGATGCGCGACAGCCGTCATCCATTGCTCTCGACGCAGGTGCGCTCGGCGAGCGGTGCAGGTATCTTCGGTGTCCTTTCCCCGCAGTAGTGGACCCATGAGCCGCATCCTCGCCCGCAGCCTGCTTCTCGCCATCGGCGCCCTGTGCTCGACCGCCGCTCTCGCCCGGGTGGAGGTCGAGGCCGCCGAGCAGAAGCCCCTCGGCCCGATCCTGATCGCCAAGATTTCCGAGGAGATCGCCCCCGGCGACTACGAGGCGCTGTTCAAGGGGCTGCAGGCCAACCCGGGCAAGTACGCCCGCAAGGTGGTCCTGCTCGACAGCATCGGCGGCAGTGCCGCCGAGGCCATGCGCATGGGCCGCCTGCTGCGGGAAACCGGCTTCGAGGCGCTGGTGCCTACCACCGGCGTGTGCCAGGGCAGCTGCATCTACCTGCTGGCCGCCGGCCGCAAGCGCACCGTGCGCGGCCACGTCGGCCTGCATCGCCCGCATTTCCCGGCGGGCGAATCCGCCCAGGCGCGCCGGGCCGGCATGCCCTACAACCCGGCCGGCTACCTGCGCGCCATGGGCGTGGCGCCCGCCCTGGCCGCCGACATGCAGGCCATCGAACCGCAGCGCATGAAGGTGCTCACCGCCGACGACCTCAAGCGCTACCGGCTGGACTGAACAGCGGCGGGCCAGCCCGGAAACGACTGCGGCGCCCGAGGGCGCCGCAGCGGGATCAGGCCTTGGCGTTCTTGCGGAACAGGCGTTTCCACCAGTGCTTCGGACGGGTCACCGAGTTGCCGGAGTAGGCCTTCTGCGAATATTTCGGGAAGACGCCGAACACCTGCTTCATGCGGTAGTTCTCCAGGCTGTAGCCGGCGTCCAGCGCCTCCTGGTAGTAGCGCTCGAACAGCGCCTGCAAGTCCTGCCTCGGGTGCGGCATCACGGTGCCATCGAACCAGTGCTTGCGTCCTTCGCGCTCCAGGCGGGGGAAGGAAATGCCATGGGAGAACTGGGTGCCCATGTCCGAGTAGTGGAGGATTCTGATCTGCTCGATCGGAGTGTTCTCGCCGTCGATGTTGTTGTACTGGGTATCGAACGGCTGGATCACCTCGGTGTGGGTCTTGTAGTACTTCTTCAGCTGCTGGTGGATTTCCGGCTTGCCCCGCAGCTCCTCTATCGGCGGCAGGTGCTTCTTCGCCTCAGCGCAGTCCCACATGGACACGCAGAAGCGCCAGGATTCCTCCCCGCCCTTCGCCATCACCACCTTGCCGGGCTCGAAGGCCTGGTTCCACAGCTCCGCGAGATCGCACAGCACGATCACGTCGGTATCCATGTAGATGGCCTTGCCCTGGTAGCCGCAGAACGCCGGAATGCCCCAGCGGAACGCGGAGAACGGCGTGGTCCAGGCCTCGGTGCGCCAGCCCTGCTGCTGTTCCGGGTTGGAGTACCAGAAGCTCTCGGGGTCGCGGGAGAGCTGCATCCAGTGGATTTCCACCGGCTGCGAGCAGTGCTTGCGGATGCTGTAGTCCAGCACCATCATCTGCTCGAGGTCGCAATCGTTCGGATCGCAACCCACGAAAACACGAATCGTCTCCGACATTCTTGGCGAATCTCCCTTTTATTCTGTTGGCAGTCACGGCATCGAGGCCGAAGCGCGGCATCATACTGCCAAACGTCTCTCCTGAAGATGCCCTCCAGCGCCCATCGGACGGGCAGCATCGCACTTCCGACCACAGGCAGGATGCCAAAGAAAAGGCTATGTCCCCGTTGCGTGTTGCAGCCGCTACAACTGTCCTGAGGAAGCCTGTCTGGGAGACGGTAGGCCGTAAGCCACCAGCGCAACCGACCGCACCCCACCGCCGGTGGGTTACGCCGGCAAGCGGCTTACCCCACCCTGTGCGTTGTGCGGTCAACCCCCTCTAACTGGATGCTGCAGCTGCCCGCCCCTGGATTATTCCCCTTCGGGCCAGCGCAAGCGCTGTTCAGCGATACAGCTGCTGTCCCGCCTGCGCGGGAATGACGGTTTCGGAAGAAACTTCCCCCTACCTCGTCATCCCCGCGCAGGCGGGGACCCAGAATGAGTCAGAGCACTACAACACGTAACGGGGACATAGCCGAAGAAAAGGGCAGCGCCCCGAAGCAGCCGGAGCGCGCCCGGGAGTCATTCGGGCTGAATGCGCCCTCCGCGCACTTCCACCCGCTGGCCGGTCTCGAAGCGCTGATGCGGCGAGCGAATCCAGCGCTCTTCGCCCGCCTCGTCCCGCACCACGTAGGCGGTGCCGGTCTGGCCGCTGGCGCGTTGCGCCTGAGCGCCGCCCCAGCCTCCCAGCGCCGCGCCGACCACCGCCCCGACCGGCCCACCGGTGGCGGCGCCGACCATCAGCCCGGTCAGTGCACCGAAGCCGGTGCCAACCGAATTCTCCTCCCGCTCGGCCACCACCTCGGCGGCCTGGACGGATTGCACGGCCAGCAGGCCGACACTGAAAGCAAGCAAGGTAAAGCGACGCATGGAAGTTCTCCGTTGGCAAGTGTGTGCCCAGGGAACTACTCAGCTTTCATGCCAGAAAACTTGTCCTATTAATTCAATAGGTTGAAACCCATGAAGGTCGATAGGACAACATTATCCGCAAGTCCATAGGACAACGAGCGATGTCCGGATGACAGCGCAGCGGCAGGCGAAGGACGTCCTCCAGGTGCGCCCTACCTCGTCCCGCAGATGGATGGGTTGCGCGGCACGCAGTGCATTGCATAACGTCGCACCACCGAACAGGATGCCGGGCCAGCCGGCCCTGCCACGATAAGGAATTGCCGATGCGCCTCGGTTTCTGGCCGCTTTTCTCCGCCCTCACCGCCCTGCCGGTCGTCATCTACCTGATCAATCCGCTCGACGTTCCCAGTCTCGACCCGCGCCTGCGCCTGCTCGGCATCGCCCCTTTCCTGATCCCCGCGAACTCGATGAACCCGACTCTGGAGAACGGCGACCACATCATCGTCAACGCCTGGCCCTACCGGCTGGACGCGCCACAACGGGGCGACCTGGTGGTATTCCTTCACCCGCAGCAGCCGGAGACCAAGTACGTGAAACGCCTGGTCGGCCTGCCGGGCGAGCGGGTAGCGCTGCGGGGTGGCACGGTGTTCATCGATGGCGAGGCGCTGGACGAGCCCTACGTGCTGGACATCGCCCAAGAGCGGACACCCGAAACCACCGAGATGACGGAGCGGACGATCCCGGCCGGCGAGTTCTTCATGCTCGGGGACAACCGCAACCACTCGTACGACAGCCGCTACTGGGGGACGGTACCGGCCGCCAACCTGATCGGCCGGGCCGGGAAGCTGCTCTGACATGCCGGCCGCCAGCGATGCGTATCTGTCGTGAACGACCCTACGGGCTGGAGAGATCGGTAGAATGATCGCCCACTCCCGCAAGCCGATCCGACAGATGAGCAACGATCCCCTCCATGGCCTGACCCTGAAAGCCATCCTCCAGGCCCTGGTGGACAAGCACGGCTGGGAGCGCCTCGGCCAGCTCATCGCCATCCGCTGCTTCCAGCACGAGCCCAGCCTCGACTCCAGCCTCAAGTTCCTGCGCAAGACGCCCTGGGCGCGGGAGAAGGTGGAGGCGCTGTATCTCCGCGACATCGCCGGCAAGCGCTGAACCGGGCGACGGATGAGCGGCCCGGCGGCCTGCACGAATCTTCTAAACGCCGCCGCGCAAACCGGTTAAGGTCGGTACCCGCCCCGCCCACTCTCGCCGGAACGCCCGTGGATACACGCAACTGGATCGACTTCACGCAGGATGCCGACACCGGCATCGAGTCGATCCGCGCCCACTTCGAGGGCCACGCCTACGACCCGCACTGGCACGACAGCTATCTGGTCGGCGTCACCGAGCAGGGCGTGCAGCAGTTCAACTGCCGCCGGGAGAAACACCTGAGCACACCGGGCAAGGTGATCCTGCTGGAGCCGGGCGAGATTCACGACGGCCATGCGCCGACCGAGGAAGGCTTCACCTACTCGATGCTGTACATCGACCCGCAGTGGCTGGAGCGCGAGCTGCACGCGCTGTTCGAGCACGCGCCGGCGGACAGCACGCCGAGCTTCGCCAGCATCCTGAACAACGACAACCGCCTGGCCGGGGCCATCTTCCGCGCCTTCCAGACCCTGCACCAGGGCGACCTGCGCATCGTCCGGCAGACCGCCATCGACGACCTGCTCGGCACCATGACCAGCCGCCTGCAGTGGCGCAAGCGGGAGAACCCCGACCCGCGCCTGCCGCTGGTGGCCCAGGTGGCGCGCGACTACCTGCACGCGCACTTCGACCAGGACATCGGCCTGGACGACCTGGCGGCGGCCTGCGGGGTGGACCGCTTCCGCCTCGGCCGCGCCTTCAAGAGCGCCTTCGGCATCGCCCCGCACGCCTACCTGATCCAGCTGCGCCTGGCCAAGGCGCGCCAGCGGCTGGCCCGTGGCGATAGCCCCGCCGACGTGGCCAGCGCCCTCGGCTTCGCCGACCAGAGCCACCTGGGCCGCTGGTTCCGCCGCGCCTACCGGCTCACCCCCGCCGACTACCGGCGCCGCTGCTCAAAGCTTCCAGACTGATTCGCCGCCGCGCCGGAACATGGTCCTCCCGATAAAGGAGACCCCATGCCATGCGTCGCACCCATCCTCCACACCGCGGCCGGAGGGACTGAACCATGCAGTCCCTGTTGCCCTTCCTGCTGTTCGCCTTCGTCGCCACCATCACTCCGGGGCCGACCAACATCCTGGCGCTCGGCCACGGCGCCCGCTTCGGCCTGCGCGCCACCCTGCCGCTGGTGCTCGGCGCCTGCCTTGGCGCGGCGCTGATCGTGCTGCTGGTGGGCCTCGGCCTGGGCGAGACGCTGCTGCGCTACCCGCGCGTGCAGCTGGCGATGAGCTGGCTGGGCGCGCTGTGGCTGAGCTGGCTGGCCTGGCAGCTGCTGCGCCACGCGGCCACGCCGCTGCAGACCGACGCGGCGGGCCAGCGCGAACTGGGCCCGCTGGGCGCCGCGCTGCTGCAGCTGGTGAACCCCAAGGTGTGGATGATGGCGGTCGCGGTGGTCAGCGTGTTCGCCGCCGACAGCGCGGACAAGGCCCTGCGAGTGATGCAGCTGTCGCTGATCTTCCTGCTGATGGCGCTGCCCTGCATGAGCGCCTGGGCCCTGCTCGGCGCCGGCAGCGCGCGGCTCCTGCAGGCGCCGGAGCGGATGCGGCGCTTCAACCAGGCGCTGGCGCTGCTGCTGTTCGCCTCCACTTGGATGGCGTTGCTGGTGTAGACCCGGACCATGCCTGGTGCGCGCGGCGCACCCTACGATGCGAGGTAGGGTGCGCCGTGCGCACCGCCACTGTGCTCAGCGCTTGGCTTCGAAGCGCTTCACCGATTCGAGCCAGGCCGGGTCGAGGCGGTTCTGCTCCACGTCCAGCCCGCGCGCCAGCATGGCCTCGCGGTGGGCGTCGATCTCGCGGACCATCTGGCTGAGGTCGGCGCTGTTGCCGTCCAGCTGGTGCATCTGGCTCACGCCCAGGTGGTAGAAGCGCAGCAGCTTCATGGCGCTCTCGTCGCCCGCCGCCACGCCGGCCTTCACGTGGTGCATCACGTTGGTCACGCTCATCAGGCTGCGCTTGAGCCGCCAGCCGTACACCGCCGCCGCCATGAACGGCCGCGACCACAACTGGTAGCGCACCAGGGCGATAGTCAGGCCCAGGCCGGCCAGCACGCCGATCAGGTTCCACTTGAAGTTGTCGCCGCCGGGCGTGCCGAACAGCTGGGTGCTGGCGGTGGCGCAGAGCATGCCCAGCGCCAGGAACACGCCGGCCAGCAGGAAGGTGCTGCGACGGGTCTGCTGGCGGTAGTGCTCGGGGCTCATGGGCTGGATGTCGAACATGGGATTCCTGCTGTCGGATGGGTCGGCGCCTCCGGGCCGGAGGCGCTGCGCGGATGCTACCCGCCCTCCGTCCGGCAGGCCAGATGCCACGCTCCGTCGACTGCCTCGCGCAACGGGCCGCGCCGAATTGGCATACTCGCCGGCCACTGTCCAGGGAGTCGTCGATGAAAGGGAAATCACTGCTGGCCGCCTGCCTGATCGCCACGCTGGCGGCCTTGAGCGTCGGTCTCTATCTGCTGGCGAACGACGCCAAACTGCAGGCCGACCGCTACGGGCTGCTGCGCGAGCACGACGGCCAGCTGCTGGCGCAGTTCGGCCAGCATCTGGTCTGGCTCGACCGCGAGGGCCGGGAGCAGCGCACCCTCGACCTGGGCGAGCTGGGCATCCGGGCGGAGGGCGACTTCGCGGTGTTCGCCAACGGCGACCTGCTGCTCTACCACCGCCCCGGCGAGCCGGGCCTGGCCCATGGCCTGACCAGCTGGCTGCGCCTGCAGGACCGGCATCCCAGGCCGCTGCAGGCCGGCGAAGGCTTCCGGCGCTGCAACGCGGACGGCTGCCAGCCGTTCGGCCGCGACCTGCCGGCGTTCGACGGCGCCTTCCACCTGCTGGTCGAGCCGGACACCCAGCGGGTCCATGTGGCCCACACCCGCGAATTCCGCCTGTACCTGCTCGACGAGCACGGCGAGCTGCTGGCCCGCAGCGGCACCGACGAGCTGCGCTTCCCCAACCAGCTGGTGATGCGCGGCGACCAGCTGTGGCTGGCCGACACCAACCACCACCGGCTCGCCCGGGTCAGCCGCGACCCGCAGGACTATGGCCGGGTCGAGGAGAGCCTGAACTTCCGCGTCAGCCAGCAGCACCGCTGGCCGCACCAGTTCGCCTGGGACGGCCAGGCCTGGTGGGTCAACGCCGGCGACCGCAACCTGGCCAACGGCCGGGTGGTGCGCCTGGACGATGAGGGCCGGGTCCTCGCCGAACTGTCGGCGCCCGAACTGGGCGACCCGCTGGCCATGGCCTGGTTCGCCGACAGCCTGTGGCTGGCCGACTACGACGCCCCGCGCCTGCTGCGCTTCGACCGTTCCACGGGCGCCCTGCCCGCCGCGCAATCCGCCACCCTGACCCGGCTGGAGGCCGAAAGCCGGGCGGCCATCGAGCATTGGCAACTGCTCTCCCGCCTGGGCCTGGGCGGCTTCGTGCTGGTCATGCTGGGCGGCCTGTACGCGGCCTGGCGCCTGGAGCGCGAGGAAACCCGCGCGGCGTTCCAAGGCCTGCGGCTGCGCCCGCTCGACAAGCTGATCCAGCAACCGGCAGCGCCACTGCCGGCCGGCCAGACACTCTGGCTGGACAACCGCCTGCTGCGCTGGCGGCCCTGGATATTCCTGGTCCTGCTGCTCATCGCGGCGCTGTTCTGCAGCACCCTGCTGCTGCCACTGGCCGTCGCCGACCAGCCGCCGGCGATCACGGGACCGGTCGCGGCGATGACGGGTGGCGTGCTGCTCCTCCTGCTGCTCACCGCCTGGCTGATCGACAGCCTGTGCCGGCAGCGCGTCGGCCTGCGCGACGACGAGTTCCTGATCCAACAGAGTGCGCGCCGGCAGGTCGTGGTGCCTGCCGAGCGGCTCGGCTACGGCGCGCAGCACCTGCTGACCGACGAAGCCTGCGTGGCGCTGGGCAACGGCCTGTTCCTGTTCTTCGACCGCCGCCAGGTCGAGCAGTACCTCTACCCGCGTCTCAAGCAGGCCCGCGCCCGGAACCCCTGGGCCGCCCACCTGGCCCTGTGGCGCAGCCGCCACCCGCAACTGCTGGCGGGCGTGCTGGTGATCGTCGTGGCGCTGGGCATGCTGCTGGCGCTCAGGCTGCTGACGTGATCCGCCCCGCGGACATCCAGCCGGGACCAGGCCCATCGGACCACCGCCTATTCGGTGACCGGCACTAGCGGGATCAGCTCGACGTTCCTGGCGCCAGGCTCGGGGGGGAAACCCAGGTCGCCGAACCGGTACCAGTCCTCGCCGAAGGTCTCGACCGGGTGCATGGTGCGGTCGGCACCGTTGCCGCAGGCCAGCGAGGTGGCCGGGCAATACAGGTCGCACCCCCAGCAGATGCGCTCGGGATGGGGCGGATTGAGCGGGAATTTCTTGGCCATGGCGCGCCTGGTACGGACTGCTGCGATGCCTGCAGGCTACGGCACCGGGCCAGCAACGCCTTGACCTGGGTCATCGGCGCGCCGGCTCAGTACACCTCGATGCGGTCGCGGCCCTCGGCCTTGGCCTTGTACAGCGCACGATCGGCGCGATCGAGCATGTGCTGCGGGCTCTCGTCGCCACGGAACTGGGTGATGCCGAAGCTGGCGGTCTTGCGCAGCACGGTATCGAAGTCGAACTGGCGGATGCGCGCCTGCAGGGCGAGCGCCGCGGACCGGGCCTGTTCGGCGTCGATCTCCGGCAGGATGATGAGGAACTCCTCGCCGCCCAGGCGGCCGACCTTGTCGCAGTTGCGCACGTTGTCACGCAGCAGCGTGGAGAACTGGCGCAGCACACTGTCGCCCACCGCATGGCCATGGTGGTCGTTGACATGCTTGAAGTGGTCGATGTCCAGCAGGATCACCGAGAACGACGTGTCGTAGCGCTGGGCGCGGGTGATTTCATCGGCGAACAGCTGGTCGATGCGCGCGCGGTTCAACAGGCCGGTGAGGCCGTCGAGACTGGCGCTCAGGGCCAGCCGGTCCTGGTGCAGGAACATGATCTTGTGCGCCCTCTCCATCACGAACGCGCAGAGCAGACCGAAGGAGAATGCGGCGAGAATCCAGATGAAGTGCAGGCGATACGCGCCCGGCTGCAGGGCATCGACCAGGGTCAGCGCCATCAGCACCAGGGCCGAGCAGGAGGCCGTCAGCATGGCCTGGCGCAGGGTCAGGCCGGAGACGGTGAAGGTCCACATCAGGTTGAGGTAGATCTCCGGCACGAAATAGGCGAAGTCGGGGTTGCCACGGTTGAAGGCGAGGTTGGTCAGCACCGCGCTGACCGGCGCGATGCACAGCAGCGCCAGCATCCAGCGGTGCCAGGCGGGGAAGTAGCTGGCCACGCCCACCGCCAGGAGCGCCAGCGGCACCAGCACGCCGTGGGCCAGCAGGCGCAGGCCGAGGTGATCCCGGGCCACGTTCTGCTCGATGGCGGCGTAGATCAGGTACAGCACCATGGTCAGGAAGGCGACCGAGCGGATCTGCGGCAGCTTGGCCTGCCTGTACCAGCCGGCGAATTCCCGGCGCGTCGCCTCGGGCACGCCGTGCAACGGGTCGAGCGAGCGCTGCAGTTTCTCGATCAAGGTCAATCCGGGCTCCCCGCCATCTTCTCCGGATGGCTCATCTGTGTCGGCCTGATCCGCGCCGACATGAATGCAGAATGCCATCAGGCCTCGGCCTGGCTCCACTGTTTGGCCAGGCGCTTGTCGGACACTGCCATTTTCGTGCCCAGTTGCTGGGCGAACAGGGAGACGCGGTATTCCTCCAGCATCCAGCGGTACAGGGTCAGCTCCGGGTCGCGCTTGCCCTCCTGGGCGTGCTTGGCGGCGCGGGCCTGGTACTGCTCCCAGGCGGCAGTGAGTTCGCCGGTCCACACCCGGTCGCGCTGCACCTGGGCGCCAACCTTGTCCAGGCGCTGCTCGATGGCCTTGAGGTAGCGCGGGACTTCCTTCAGCCACTCGCCCGGCGTCTCGCGGACGAAGCCGGGATACACCAGGTTGGCGAGCTGCTGCTTGATGTCATTCAGCGCCATGGCCTGGGCCAGGTCGATCTTGCCCTTGAAGCGCTTCTGCAGGCCGTGGGCGAGCTTGAGGATATCTAGGGTGAGCTTGGCGATGCGCTCGGCGTGGCCGGTCCAGTCGCCGCGCTTCTTCTCGGCCAGGGCGGCGAGCGCCGCACCGTCGCGCGGCAGGGCCGCCTCGCCGTCGAGCACGCAGGCATCGAGGCTGGCCAGCAGGATGTCCTCGACCAGCGCCTCGGGGCGGCCCATTTCGCGGTACAGCAGGCCCAGTTCGGTGAGGCCCGGCAGCTTGCCGCGCAGGTACTTGGCCGGTTCGGCCAGTTGTTGCAGCAGCAGCTTCTGCAGGGCGCGACGGTGCTGGAAGTCGGCCTCGGCCTGGGTCGGGAAGCGCCCTTCCTTGACCACGCCGCCCTCCTCCACCAGCGCCGGGAACACGGTCATGGAGAGGCCGGCGATCTTCTGCTGGGTCTTCTCGGCGACCTGGGCGAAGGCCCTGGCCTCCACCGGTTTCTGCTCCTGTTTCTGCTGCGGGATGGCCAGGGCGGCCTGGCTGGCCTCGGCGAAGCGCGCTGTCAGCTCGGCCAAGTCGCGGCCCTCGCCGAGGAACTTGCCGCGGGCGTCGACCACTTCCAGGTTCATCTTCAGGTGGCCATCGAGCTGCCCGGCGGCCTCTTCCCAGGCCTCGTCGGAGACGCGGGCGCCGGTCATGCGGGTCAGCTCGCGGCCAAGGGATTCGGGCAGGCTGCCCTCGCCGAAGACGATCTTGGCCAGAGCCGCGCCGACGAAATCCGGCACCGGCACGAAGTTCTTGCGGATGGCCTTGGGCAGGTTGCGCACCAGGGCCACCGCCTTGGCCTCGATCAGCCCCGGCACCAGCCACTCCAGACGCTCGGCCGGCAGCTGCGGCAGCAGCGGCGCCGGCACGCGCAGGGTCACGCCGTCGCGCGGATGATTCGGCTCGAAGTGATAGGTCAGCGGCAGTTGCAGCTCGCCGAGCTGGAGGATGTCCGGGTACTGGGCGGCGGTGACTTCCTTGGCGTCGCGGGCCAGCACGTCTTCCTCGCGCATGATCAGCAACTGCGGGTTCTTCGCGCTCTCGGCCTTGTACCAACTCTCGAAGGTGGCGGCCTGGTGAATCTCCGCCGGGACGCGCGCCTCGTAGAAGGCGTACAGGGTTTCCTCGTCGGCCAGGATGTCGCGGCGGCGGGCCTTGGCCTCCAGTTCGTCGAGGCGCTCCAGCAGCTCGCGGTTGGCGGTCAGGCAGCGGGCGCGGCTGTTGATCTCGCCGCGCACCAGGCCCTCGCGGATGAACAGCTCGCGCGAGGCCACCGGATCGACCGGACCGAAGTGCACCGGCCGGCGGCCGACCACGATCAGCCCGTACAGGGTGACCTGCTCGAAGGCCACCACCTGGCCGCGACGCTTCTCCCAGTGCGGCTCGAAGTGGTTCTTCTTGATCAGGTGGCCGGCCAGCGGCTCGATCCAGTCCGGCTCGATCTTCGCCACCATGCGGGCGAACAGCTTGGTGGTTTCCACCAGTTCGGCGGTCATCACCCAGGTCGGCTTCTTGCGGCCGATCACGCTGGACGGGTGAATCCAGAAACGCCGCTGGCGCGCGCCCAGGTAGTCGCCGTCCTCGGTCTTTTGGCCGATCTGGCTGAGCAGGCCGCTGAGGATCGCCTTGTGCACGGCGGCGTAGCTCTTGGCGCGCTGGGCCGCTTCGCCGGCCTCGGCCTGCTCGCGGACGATGACGTTGACCTTGGTGTCCCTGGTCGGCGCCGCCCCCTTGTGGGAGCGGCCTTGGCCGCGACGCGAATCCGCAGACGACTGATCGCGGCCAAGGCCGCTCCCACCCGACGTTTGCAGCTGCAGCTCGCGGGCGATCAGCACCAGCTGGCGGTGGGCGTCCCTCCATTCGCGCAAGCGCAAATAGTTGAGGAAGTTCTTCTTGCACCAGTTGCGTAGCGGGTTGCTGCCCAGCTCCTGGCGCTTTTCCTCGAAGCCGCGCCACAGGTTGATCAGCGCGGCGAAGTCGGAGTCCACGTCCTTCCACTGGGCGTGGGCCTGGTCGGCGGCCTGCTGGCGCTCCATCGGCCGTTCGCGCGGGTCCTGCACGGACAGCGCCGAGGCGACGATCAGAATCTCATCCAGGCTGCCGAGCTTGGCCGCCTCCAGCACCATGCGTCCCAGGCGCGGGTCGATGGGCAGGCGTGCCAGCTGGCGGCCGATGGGCGTGAGCTGGCTCTCGCGGTTGACCGCCGACAGCTCCTGCAACAGGGTGAAGCCGTCGCTGATGGCCTTGCCGTCCGGCGGCTCGATGAAGGGGAAGTCCTCGATGCTGCCCAGGCGCAGGTGGAGCATCTGCAGGATCACCGCCGCCAGGTTGGTACGCAGGATCTCCGGGTCGGTGAATTCGGGACGGCCTAGGAAATCCTCCTCGCTGTACAGGCGGATGCAGATGCCCGGCTCGACCCGGCCACAACGGCCCTTGCGCTGGTTGGCGCTGGCCTGGGACACGGCCTCGATGGGCAGGCGCTGGACCTTGGCGCGGTAGCTGTAGCGGCTGATGCGCGCAGTGCCGGAGTCGATCACGTAGCGGATGCCCGGCACGGTCAGCGAGGTCTCGGCGACGTTGGTGGCCAGCACGATCTTGCGTCCGCTCATGGGCGCGAAGATCTTCTGCTGCTCGGCCGGGGTCAGCCGCGCGTACAGCGGCAGCACCTCGGTGAAACGCAGGTTGGCCTTGCGCAACACCTCGGCGGCCTCGCGAATCTCGCGCTCGCCGGGGAGGAACACCAGAACGTCGCCGGGGCGCTTGCCCTCGGCCTTCTCGTGCGCGGCGATCTCGTCCAGCGCGGCGAGGATGCCCTGGTCGACGGTGAGGTCGTCGAGCAGGCTCTCCCCCTCCTCGTCCACCTCGGCGGCCAGCGGGCGGTACCAGGTCTCCACCGGGTAGGTGCGCCCGGAGACCTCGATGATCGGCGCGTCGCTAAAGTGCTTGGAGAAACGCTCCAGGTCGATGGTCGCCGAGGTGATGATCAGCTTGAGGTCGGGGCGGCGCGGCAGCAGGGTCTTCAGGTAGCCGAGCAAGAAGTCGATGTTGAGGCTGCGTTCGTGGGCCTCGTCGACGATGATCGTGTCGTACTTTTCCAGGAAGCGGTCGTGCTGGGTCTCGGCCAGCAGGATGCCGTCGGTCATCAGCTTGATCAGGCTGCGCTCGTTGGACTGGTCCTCGAAGCGCACCTGGTAGCCGACCAGCTCGCCCAATGGCGTGCCGATCTCCTCGGCCACCCGGGTGGCGACGCTGCGCGCGGCTAGGCGGCGTGGCTGGGTGTGGCCGATCAGGCCGTGGGTGCCGCGGCCGATCTCCAGGCAGATTTTCGGCAGCTGGGTGGTCTTGCCCGAGCCAGTCTCGCCGGCGATCACCAGCACCTGATGCTTCTCCAGCGCGGCCTTGATCTCGTCGCGCTTGGCGGCGATGGGCAGGGCGTCGTCGTAGCGGATGGTCGGGATGCTGCGCTTGCGCGCCTCGACCTTGGCCACGGACGCCTGGAAGCGTTCCAGCCACTGCGCCTGCTTGGCCTCATCCCACGAAGGCGTGCCCGAATGCTTCTGCAGCTCGTGGAGCTGGCGGCGCAGGCGATGGCGGTCGGCGATCAGGGCGTGATCGATATTCTTGTGCAGGGAGGCGATGTCGGTCATCAGGCGGCGCAGGCAATCGTGGCAAAGGCGCGATTGTCGCAGATTCCGCCACCGAATAAGACGCCCGCAAGGTGCGCCGTGCGCACCGTATGGTCAGCGCGTGGCGGTCACCGGCAGGCTGCGCAGCGCCTGCGGCACGCTGCGCAGGGCCAGGTCCTGGGCCTGGATCGACGCCCAGGCGTAGCCCTGCAGGTCGCCCGGGTTGGCCCGATCGAGCCGCGCCAGCTGCTCGGCCGAGGGCACCGGTGGCTGCGCGCCGTAGATCAGCGAATAGAACACCGAGGCGGCCAGGTAGCTGCCGGCGTAGCTCGGGTGGCTGCCGTCCTCGATGAACAAGTGCGGCTGCGGCGACACCGCCAGCGCGCGCTTCCAGGCCTGGCCGACCGGCGCCAGCAGGGCATGGGTCTCGTTGGCCAGCTCGGTGTAGACGCTGTCGAGCTGGTCCTGCATGGCCGGCCTGGCCTGGCGCGCCCAGGTCAGGTAGAGAATCGGCTGGGCGCCGGCCTCGCGCGCGGAGGCGGCCACCCGGCGCACGTATTCGCGGGTCAGGTCGGGGTCATCCACCGGCATGGTGCTGAAGTCCTGGATCACCACGTAGTCCCAGTGCTGGCCGGCGATGACCTGCTGCACCTCGCCGCGTTGCCAGTGGGCCTGCAGGCTGGCGCCGCCGAAGGTCACGTCGCGCACCTGCAGCGGGCGCGGCTGGGCGGCCTCGACGGACATCCGCCGGACCATCTGCGGCAGGTCGTTATAGAAGGTGTAGCTGTTGCCCACGAACAGCACGCTGATCGGCTGGCCCGGCAGGGCCGAGCCGATCACGGGTTGCGCGGTCGGCGGATCGCCGGCCACGGCCTGGCCGACGACGGCCACTCCCAGCATCCAGGCCAGGAGGATTCGACGCATGGAAATACGCATGGAGGTCCCCCGGAAAGCGCAACGGCGCGGGTTACGGGCCCGTGCACGACCGCCGCAGGGTATGCGAATCGACCGCTGTCGCAATGCTGGCACTTGGCATTGGCGACGAGAGGTCATACCGTTCAGGAGAGATGGTGGCCGTTGACCGTGGTCAAAGTCCCATTCCCGCGACTGGGCAGAATATGGCCAAATGCCAGTCGGCTTGCGTGCAGATAGAGCGACCTATGAAAAACTGGATCCTCAACCTCTCCCTCAAATACAAGTTCTGGGCCGTCAACCTGGTGGCGTTCGTCACCACCCTGATGCTGGTGCTGTTCGCCATGCAGCAGGAGCAGTCGGGCCGCATCGACGCCGCGCGCGAGGCCGCGCAGGCCAGGGCCGCCCTGCTGGCCGCCTGGCCGGCCGGCAGCCCGCTGCCGAACGACGCCGGTACGCTGCTGTTCGCCAGCGGCGCCAAGCCCGCCCTGCCCGGCGTGAGTGGCAGCGAGCGCGGCTGGGTGGAGGTGGAGCACGACGGCCTGTGGGGCGACCGGCCGGTGGTCGGCGCCTGGCTGCAGGACGTCGCCGACGGCCAGAGGGCGGCGGTGACCGTCCGCGCGCCGAGCCTGTGGCAGGTGTTCGAGGCGCGCGCCGGGGCCTACGCGGTCTGCGTGTTCGTGCTGATGCTGCTCCTGCTGGGCGCCTCGCAGCTGCTGATCCGCTTCATCCTCAGCCACCTCAACCACCTCAAGGACGTGATGCTGCACGTCGAGCGCAGCGGCGACCTGTCCGCCCGCGCCAGCCTGGACAGCCGCGACGAGGTGGGCCAGATGGCCGGCGCCTTCAACGCCATGCAGGCCGGCTACCAGCGCGTGGTCGGCACCGTCGCCCAGGCCGCCGCCAGCCTCGACGAGGGCGCGCGCCGCCTGGCCGCGAGCATGGAGCAGGTGCGCGGCGGCATGCTCGGCCAGCAGAGCGAGACCGACCAGGCCGCCACCGCGATCAACGAGATGTCCACCACCGTCCACCACATCGCCCAGCACGCCGCCGATACCCGCGACCAGTCCACCGAGGCGGACCGTCTCAGCGGCGTCGGCCAGCAGGTGGTCGGCCGCGCCAGCCACGCCATCGCCGCGCTGTCCCAGGGCGTGCAGCAGACCGCCGAGATGATCCAGAAGCTGGCCGACGACAGCCGCACCATCGGCGGCATGGTCGAGACCATCCACGGCATCGCCGAACAAACCAACCTGCTGGCGCTCAACGCGGCCATCGAGGCGGCCCGCGCCGGCGAGATGGGCCGCGGCTTCGCCGTGGTGGCCGACGAGGTGCGCAACCTGGCCAAGCGGGTGCAGGACTCCACCGACGAGATCACCCGCATGATCGGCGCCCTGCAGGCTGCCAGCCGCGACGCCGTGGAATTCATGCAGGAAAGCTCGATCAAGGCCGACCAGTGCGTGCAGGAGGCCGGTGCCGCTGGCGAGGCCCTGGGCCACATCGCCCGGGCGGTGGCGCTGATGCGCGAGAGCAACACCCAGATCGCCGTGGCCGCCGAGCAGCAGAGCCAAGTGGCCGAGGAAATGACCCGCTCGGTGGTGGGCATCCGCGACGTCACCGAGCAGACCGTGCAGCAGACCCTCGCCTCGGCCAGCACCAGCGCCGAGCTGGTGGGCCTGGCCGACGACCTGGGCAAGGCGATACGGCGCCTGAAGCTGTGACCGCCCGCTGAAACGAAAAGGCCCCGCTCATGCGGGGCTTTTTCTTGGCTATGTCCTCACTAGTTGTTGCCCCACCTTGTGGGAGCGGCTTCAGCCGCGAAATTCGCGGCCAATCGGAATGCCGCCCAGCCGCTCCCACAAGAGCAGAATTGCGCCACCAGCACAGGGAGATAGCCTTTTTCTTGGCTGACGTGTTGTAGCGTCCGGGCTCATTCTGGGTCCCCGCCTGCGCGGGGATGACGAGGTAGAGGGGAATTTCTTCCGGAACCGTCATTCCCGCGCAGGCGGGAATCCAGGAACAGGCAGCTGCAGCGCTCAGATAAAGGGGGCTTGGCCACGCAACGCGTAGGGTGGGTCAGCCGCTTGCCGGCGTACCCCACCGGCGGTGCCGCAATCGATTGCTCTGGTGGATTACGGCCTGTGGCCTAACCCATCCTATTGATATGGCAGGCAGGCCGTTTTCGCAGGGCAGCGGTAGCGCCTGCAACACACAACGGGGACCTAGCCTTTCCTCTTGGGGATCAGCCAGGCACAGCGCCCTAGGTGGCGTCCGGCGCCTGCCCGGCGCCGCTCCCGGCCAGCGGTTCCTGCGCCTGGCAGCCGTCGTCGTTGCAGGTCAGCCCTTCGACCTTGGCTGCGGTGTCGACCCGCACGTCCACCGACATGCCGACCCGCAGGTGGCCGATCAGCGGCTGGCCGGCATCGAGCACGATCTTCACCGGAATCCGCTGCACCACCTTGGTGAAGTTGCCGGTGGCGTTGTCGGGCGCGACCGCGGCGAAGGTCACGCCGGTGGCCGGCGCCAGGCTCTGCACATGGCCGCGCAGGACCTCGTCGGGAAAGCTGTCGACGCGGATGCCGACCGCTTGCCCGGGGCGCATGCGGTCGAGCTGGGTCTCCTGGAAGTTGGCGACCACGTAGGCCTGCTCCAGCGGCACCACGGCCAGCAGCACGTCGCCGGGCTTCACATAGGCGCCGACCCTGACCGCTCGACGCCCGACCATGCCGTCCACCGGGGCCCGCAGGCGGGTGTGCGAGAGGTCCAGCTGCGCCCTTTCCAGATTGGCCTGGGCGCTCTGCAGCGCGGCTTCCGCGGCGTCGCGCCGGGCGGCGAGGATAGCGGTCTGCTTCTGCGTGGCCAGCAGGCCGGCACGGTTCTCCCGCTGCTTGGCCCGCGCGCGGTCATAACGACTCTGCGCCTGCTGCGAGTTCTGCACGGTGCCGGCGCCACGCCCGACCAGGCGTTCGTAGCGCTCGCGTTCGCGCTCGGCGAACAGCACCTGCGCCTGGTCCGCCTGCAGGGTCGCCTGGGCCTGGTCGATCAGCGCCTGCTGGCGATCCAGGGTGGCCTGGGCGTTGGCCAGCTCGGCCTTGGCGCTGGCCACCTGGGCCCGGGCGCCGTCCAGCGCCGCGCGGTAATCACGGTCGTCGATGCGCGCCAGCACCTCGCCGGCGCGGACCCGCTGGTTGTCCTGCACCAGCACCTCGTCGATGAAGCCCGACACCTTCGGCGCCACCAGGGTGTAGTCGGCGCTGACGAAGGCATCGTTGGTGCTCTGCTCGTAACGGTCGGCCAGCAGGAAGTACCAGACGCTCCAGGCCGCCAGGCCGGCGAGCAGCGCCAGGCCCGGGAGCAGAACGGGATTGGAGGGACGGATAGTGGAATCGCTCATGACGGTCTCCGGCTCAGGTCGCGGCGCGCGGCGGGTAGATGCGCGTCGGCACGAAGGGAATGATCAGAATCAGCACGACGGCCAGCAGCGCCGTGCACAGGTAGAGGTCCGACGAGGTCAGCACCAGGGCCTGCTGGTGCAGGCGCGCGGCCAGGCGGCTGCTGTCCTCGATCAGCGGCGAATTGCCGAGGCGGTCGACCAGGCGGGTCGAGTGGAAATGCAGGCGCGCGGTGGTCAGCGCATCCAGCACGGCGCCGGCGAGGATCGCGGCGAAGCCCTTGACCGAGTTGAACCAGGCCGAGGCGAAGGGCCCCTGCGCCGGCACGATGCTGCCGGTCGACAGCATCAGCAGCGGCAGTACCGCCATCGGCTGGCCGAAGATCTGCAGCGCCTGCACCAGGTAGAAGTCGTCGCGAATCCAGGCCGAGGTGATCCGCGAGCCCAGCACGCAGGACAGCGCCAGCAGCGCCAAACCGGTCGCCAGCACCCAGCGGCAGTCGACCCGGCGCAGGTTGCACAGCGCCGCCACCAGCGGCAGGGCCAGCAGTTGCGGCAGGGCCACCACCAGCAGCACCGGCGAGGTCTGCAGCGGCCGGTAGCCCTGCACCTGGGCCAGGTAGCCGGACGGGATCAGGCTCGACGCCAGCAGCACGAACAGCACGCCGCCGAGGGCGAACAGGGCGAAGCTGAGGTTGCGCAGCTTGAGCAGCTGCAGCTTGAAGAACGGCAGCGGATGGCGCCATTCGTTGATCAGGAACAGCACCAGCAGCGCGCTGCCACCGCCGAGCAGCACGCGGATCAGCGGCGAGGCGAACCAGTCCAGGCGCTCGCCCTGGACCAGCCCGACCACCAGCATGCCGATCGCCGGGAAGCCGAGCAGCAGCCCCAGCCAGTCGAACTGGGCGAAGCGCTCCAGGCGCAGCGGGTCCTGCGGCAGGCCCCAGGCGACGGCCGCCATGGCCAGCAGGCCGCTGGGGATGATCTGCCAGAACGCCCATTGCCAGCCGACGTGCTCGACCCAGAACGCCGCCAGCGGCGTACCCAGGCTGGGGCCGAAGGTGGCGGTCAGCGCGTAGCTGGCCAGGCCGTAGAGCTTGATGTTGGCGGGCAGGAAGCGCAGCGCCACGGTCATCAGCATCGGCGGCAGCGCGCCGCCGGCCAGGCCCTGGAGCATGCGCAGCAGCATCAGGGCGCGCTCGTTGGGGGCGAACGGGCTGAGCAGGCCGAGCACCATGAAGGCGGCGATGGCACCGAGGGTGAAACGGCGCAGCGACAGGGTCACCGAGAACCACGGGGCGAAGGCCATGGCGCAAACCGAGGGCGCGGCGTACAGGGCGATCAGCCAGCTGCCTTCGTCGTGACCGATGCCCATGGCCCCGCGAATGTCGGCCAGGGCGACCTTGGTGACGTTCTCGTTGAAGCCCGTCACCAGCACCGCCAGCAGCACGCCCAGCAGGCCGATGACGATGCGCGGACCGAACGCCACGACCGGCGGCGCGGCCACGGGCGCCGCAGCCGGCATGCCCTGGGCGGCGAGCGCGGCGCTCATAGGGCACGAGCCCTGGCGAAGGAAGAAACGAACGGCGACATGCGACGAGCCCGAACGATGGGAGTGGGCGAAGTCTATGGGTCGCCGGCAATGCCGAAAATTGCAATCTTCAAAATGAATACATGCATGAAACGCACGAATTTCAACTAGCCGCGCAAGCCCTCTTCGCAGCACTGCTTGATCAGGCCACGCAGCCAACGGTGACCGACATCGTTATCGAAACGCGGGTGCCAGGACTGGCGCACCGGCACCCGCTGCAGCGGCAGCGGAATCTCGAAACGGCGCAGCGGCAGCCCGAGGCGCTGGCAGGTGGTGGCGACGAGATCGGGCACCGGCAGGATCAGGTCGGACTCCATCAGCGCCAGCACGGCGGAGAAGAAGCTCGGCGAGATCAGCACCACGCGCCGGGTCAGGTCCAGCTCGGCCAGGCGCTGGTCGATGGGCCCGCGCGCAAGGCCGCGCCGGGAAATGCTGATCTGGTCGAAACGGGCGAAATGCTCGGGGGTGATCGGCGCGTCGAAGATCGGATGATCGGCCCGCGCCAGGCCGACGAACCCCGACTCGAACAGGCTCTGGGACTTGATCTCCGGCGTCAGGGTGCGGGAGGCGCCGACGATCAGGTCGATGCGCCCCTCGCGCATGGCATCGTCGTCGCCATCGATCTCCGGCACGAAGCGCAGCACCACGTTGGGCGCCTGCTGGTGTAGGCGCTCGACCAACTGTCCGCCGTAGCAGACCATGAAGATGTCGTTGGTGCGCACGTTGAACTGGCGCTGCAACGTCGGCAGGTCGACCTCCGAGGAACGGAACAGCCCGGCGGCCTGCTCTACCACGCCGCGCACCTGCTCGCGCAGCTCCAGCGCCCGCGGCGTGGGTACCAGGCCGCGACCGGCGCGCACCAGGATCGGGTCACCGACCGCCTCGCGGATACGCGCCAGGGTACGGCTCATGGCTGGCGCGCTGAGGTGCATGCGCCGCGCGGCGCCCACCACGCTGCCCTCGTCGAGCAGGATGTCCAGGGCCACCAGCAGGTTCAGATCCGGAAGTTGCATGCAGCGCACTCTCCATCTTCAACGATTGCAGTGGGCGCACTGTATAAGCCCTGGAGGATCGCGTCGATGTGCGGCCATCTCGCCGGGACAAGGCCGTGGCGGGTCGACCAGTAGACAACGCTCCGCACCCCGTGTCTCTCCGCGTGGAGAAGGGGTCATAAGCCAGCGGAGTACGGAGCTGCCTCGGCGAATCGGGGATCGATCACAACCTCGGCATGTTCTTGGTCACGCAGTGGATGCCGCCGCCACCGCCGGCAATCGGGTCGATATTCACCTGGACCACTGTCCGCCCCGGATAGAGTTGGGTCAGCAGGTCCTTGCAATACTTGTCCGCCGCCGCGTCGCCGAACTGCGGGGCGATCACCGCGCCGTTGATCGGCAGGTAGTTGATGTAGCCCGGGGCGAAGTCCGGGTTGTTGCGGGTGTAGACGTTGTTGCGCTTCTTCAGGGGCGGCGGCAGGGTGTGCACCACCAGCTTGCGGCCGTCGGCGTCGGTGGCCGCCTTGAGGATGTTCAGGTGGGTGCGGGTCACCGCGTAGTCGTAGGACTTGGGATCGTTGTCCAGGTTGGCGATGACCACGCCCGGCTTGACGAAGCGCGCGTAGAAATCGACGTGGGCGTCGGTGATGTCCTTGCCCTTGATGCCGGGCAGCCAGATGATCTTGCGCAGGCCGAGGTTGGCCTTCAGCTCGGCCTCGATCTGCGCCTTGCTCATGCCCGGGTTGCGGTTGCTGTTGACCCAGCAGCTCTCGGTCATGATCGCCGTGCCGTGGCCGTCCACCTCGATGCCGCCGCCCTCGCCCACCAGCTGGCTGGCGATGTAGCTGGCGTCCAGCTCGTAGCTCAGGGTGTCAGCCACCTGGGTATCGTTGCTGGCGCGCTGCTTGCCACCCCAACCGTTGAAGTTGAAGTCGACCAGGCCCCGACCGCCCCGGCCGTCGACCACGAAGCAGCCGCCGTAGTCGCGCACCCAGACGTCATCCAGCGGCATGGTGAGGAACTTGATGTTCGTGGTGCCGCATTTCTGCTTGGCTTGGGTCAGCTGATTGGAACGGCACAGCACGGTCACCGGCTGGTACTTGGCGATGGTCTTGGCCAGCAGGGCGATGCAGTCGTTGACCGGCGTGGCCCAGTCGTCCCAGATCGCCGCGGAGGCGGCGAAGGCGAGGATCACCCGCTCCTGCGGGGCGTGCTCGTCAGGCATGTACCAGTTGCCGGCCAGGGCCGCGCGCACCCGCGGCGCGCCGATGCCCAGCCCCAGGGAAGCGACGGCGCCGATGCTGGCGGCCATCGTCAGGTGTTTCATGAAATCGCGACGCGTAGACATGGTGTGTCCCTCTTCTCGTTGGGGGTTGTGCTGCGCCATCAATGGCTTGCTGCTCCCTGGCGAGACGGATGGGCCGGCGGCCCATGGCCGGCTCAAAAATTCTTGTTGGCGCCCAGCACCAGGGTCGCCGAGCACACGTCGTCGAAGCCCATGTAGTTGGCGCATTCGCTGTCGCCGAGATCGGTGTCGACGTAGCTGGCCGACCAGTTCAGGCCGAACAGTTCCTTGCTCAGCTTGAGCTGCCACTCGCGGTAGCTGCTGCGGGTATCGCCGCTGCCGTCTAGCAGCAGCGGGTCCTTGAGGTCGACGTTGCCGTAGCGCAGGTCCAGGGCCACCTCGGCCGGCAGCAGGGTCTCGTAGCCGACGTAGCTGTACAGGTAGCTCTGGTCGCCGCCGAGGTTGTCCGAGTAATAGGCGCCGAGCTTGGCGCCGTAGGCGGTGAGCTGGCTGAAATACTCGCCGTAGTTGAGCGCGCTCTGCCGCGGGTATTCGTACTGGAAGTAGGCGGTGTCGAGGCTGATGTCGTCGCTGATCTGCCAGTTGTAGCCGGCGTAGTAGTCGATCTCCTGGCGCGTCTTGCTGCCCAGGCCGAAGTCGACGTTGGAGCTCCACACCCCGGCGTACAGGCCGCTGCTGTGGCTCAAGGTCGCCGAGCCCTGCAGCGCCGGGTCGTTCTGCGTCTGCGAGATGCCGCGGGTGCGGTAGTCGCTGTAGACGCCGGCATCCAGGTACAGGGCGAAGTCGTCGCTCAGCTCGATGGCCTGGCTCAGCCCCCAGGGGGCGAGCAGTGCGAGGGCCAGGGCGGCCTTGGGGTACGACATGGTGAGGCTCCTTTCTTGTTGTTGTGGGCATGGCTTCGCCGTGCCGCGCCGTTGGACGCGGCAACAGGCGCTGGTGGGACCTAGTGAGCGGTGGTCTTGAAGGTGGTCCAGGCGCGCATGCGCGCGCGCATCGAACGCTGCGGGATGTCCTTGCCGGGAATCAGCCGCGCGTAGGTGGCCTCATCGACGTAGATGTCCGGGTTGTTGCGCATGTCGGCGTCGACCATCGGTCGGGCCTTGGCACTGGAGGTCGGGTAGCCGGTGAAGTTGCTGATGGCCGCCATGTTCTCCGGGCGCATGACGAAGTTGATGAAGGCGTAGGCGTACTCCGGATGCCGGGCGTCCACCGGGATGGCCATGGTATCCATCCACACCGTGGTGCCCTCGCGCGGGATGTGGAAACGGAAGTCCGCCGGCCTGCCGGCATCGCTGGCGGCGCGCTGGGCCTGGGTGACGTCGCCGCTGTAGCCGAGCGACAGGCACAGGTTGCCGTTGACCAGGTCGGTGACCGGCTGCGACTGGAACTTGCGGATGTACGGCTTGATCGCCACCAGCAGCTCGGTGGCGGCCTTAAGGTCATCGGGCTCGGCGCTGCGCGGCGAGCGGCCGAGGTAGTTGAGCACCACGGCCATGACCTCGTCCGGCGAGTCGATCATGGAGATGCCGCAGTCGGCGAACTTGGCCGCGTTCTCCGGCTTGAACAGCAGGTCCAGGCTGTTCACCGGCGCGTCACTCATGCGCTTGCCGACCATCTCGGCGTTGTAGGTGATGCCGATGCTGCCCCAGGTATAAGGCACGGTGGCGTGCCGCGAGTACGGGTACTGGGTCTGCAGGCCGCGCAGGCCGGGCTCGATATCGGCCAGGTGCTGCAGCTTCTCGGGGTCGAGCTTCTGCAACGCGCCGGCACGCATCAGCCGCTCGGCCACGGTGTCGCCGGGGAAGATCAGGTCGTAGCCGCTGCGGCCGGACATCATCTTGGCCTCCAGCGTCTCGCTGCCTTCCATGACGTCGTAGATCACCCTGATGCCGGTCTCCCTGGTGAAGCTGGCGAGGGTGTCCTCGGCGAAGTAGTCGGCCCAGTTGTACAGGCGCAGGGTCTTGTCTTCGGCGACCGAAGCCTGGGCGCAGCACAGCGTCAGGGCGGCGAACAGCAGCGTGCTCTTGGTCTTCATGGTCAGGCTCCCCGAGGGTTCCAGTGGCTGTGCAGGTGGCGGCCATCCAGGCCCAGCAGCGCTCCGTACATCTCCGGGCGGCGGTCGCGGTAGATGCCCCAGGTCATGCGGTCCTCGCGCATGGCGGCGAGGTCCAGCTCGCGCACCAGCACGCCGCTGGTGTCGCGGTCGGCCTCGGCGAGCAGCTTGCCCTTGTGGTCGGTGATGAAGGACGAGCCGTAGAAGCTCATCTGCAGGCCCGGATCGGTGGTCGCCACCTCGCGACCGACGCGGTTGGCGGCGATCACCGGGACGATGTTGGCGGCGGCGTGGCCGCGCTGGGTCAGTTGCCAGTGATCGCGCGAATCGAATGCCGCAGCCCCCGACGTGGCGACGCCCGGCTCTGAGCCGATGGCGGTCGGATAGAGCAGTACCTCGGCGCCCTGCAGGGCCAGGCAGCGCGCGGTTTCGGGGAACCACTGGTCCCAGCAGATGCCGACACCGATGCGGCCGACGGCGGTATCCCAGACGCGGAAGCCGGTGTCGCCGGGGCTGAAGTATTCCTTTTCCTGGTAGCCGATGGCGTTGGGGATATGCGTCTTGCGGTACACGCCGAGCAGGCGGCCATCGGCATCGGCCACGGCCAGGGAGTTGAAGTAGGCGTTGCCGGCCTTCTCGAACCAGCTCAGCGGCAGGACCACGCCCAGCTCGCCGGCCAACGCGGCGAAGCGCTTGAGCAGCGGGCTGTGCTCGTATTCCTCGGCCAGAGCCAGGTGCTTGTGGTGCTGCTCGATGCAGAAGTACGGCGTGGCAAACAGCTCCTGCAGCAGGATCAGTCGCGCGCCGCGGGCGGCGGCGTCGCGCACCAGTTGCTCGGCGCGGTCGAGGTTCTGCTTGAGGTCCCAGCTGCAGGCGAACTGGGTGGTGGCGACAGTCAGTCTGCTCATGCTCTCACCCCTTCAGCGGCCAGCGCGGCTGCTGCTGGGTGATGCAATGCACCCCGCCACCGCCGTGGGCCAGCTGGTTGATGCGTACCGGCACCACCTCGCGGCCGGGGAAGGCCATGCGCAGGGTGTCCGCGGCCACCTGGTCGGCGGCGATGCCGTAGGCCGGCATGATGATGGCGCCGTTGCAGATGTAGAAGTTGGTGTAGGAGGCGCAGAACACCTCCGCCTCGGTGTCCACCGCGTCGGTCGCCTCGTACAGCTCCAGCAGCTCCAGCTTGCGGCCCTTGGCGTCGGTAGCCAGCTCCAGGGCGCGGCGGTTCTCGCGCACCACCTCGGCGTACACCGAGCCGTGGTCATGGGTGGCGTCCACCAGCAGCGCGCCGGGCTTGGCGAAGGCGCACACGCCATCGACGTGGCCATCGGTCATATCGCCAGTCACATAGTCCGGATCGCCCGGCAGCCAGATAGTCTTCTTCACGCCCAGCAGGCGGGCGAAGATTTCTTCCATCTCGGCCTTGCTCATGCCCGGGTTGCGGTTGGGGTTGAGCAGCACCGACTCGGTGGTGATCAGCGTACCCTCGCCGTCCACATGGATGGCGCCGCCTTCGTTGCTCAGCGGCGTACCGAAGCATTCCAGGCCCAGGCCGTTGAGGATGCGCCGCGCCAGGCCCTCGTCGAGGCCGTGCTCGGACTTGCCGCCCCAGGCGTTGAAGCGCCAGCTGACGCCGGCCAGACCCAGCTGCGGGTGGCAGACGAAGCTTGGGCCGGAGTCGCGGCACCAGCTGTCGTCCACCGCCAGCTCGATCAGCTCGACACCCTTGCCGCACAGTTCGCGAGCGCGAAACGCCGCCGACGGGTCGACCACCATCTTCACCGGCTCGAAGCGGGCGATGGCGTTGGCGACGCGGGCGAAGTCGACCTGCACCTCTTCCAGGGTCACGCCCCAACCAGACTCCCACAGCGGCTGATTGTGCGGCCAGACCATCCAGGTGGCGGCGTGCGGAGCCCATTCGGCGGGCATGAACCAAGCGTTCGGAGTTGCTGCGTGCTGTTGCATACAAGTGCCTTTCAGTTAAGTCTTTGTTATCACTGAAAACCGCGAATGCGGTGATGGCTTGCATGCTAGGCCTGTGAAAACAGCGCAACAAACGATAGATTTTGCGCAATCCTGATTAGCTGGACTTATCAATCATGCTCAAGCACTGGCCTCCCCTGAACGCCCTGCGCGGCTTCGAAGCCGCCGCCCGCCTGGGCAGCTTCCACAAGGCGGCCGAGGAGCTTCACCTCACCCAGTCGGCCATCAGCCAGCAGATCCGCAGCCTGGAAGGCTTCCTCGAACAGCCGCTGTTCTTCCGCAACGGTCGCAGCGTGGCGCTGACCGACGCCGGCTTCGACCTGCTCAGCACCACCCAGGCGCTGCTGCAGCAACTGGCCGTGGGCATCCGCCGCCTGGAGCAGTACCGCAAGCCCAACCAACTGGTGGTCAACACCACGCCGGCCTTCGCCCGTCACTGGCTGGTGCCGCAACTGGGCGACTTCCACCGCCGCCATCCGGACGTCGACCTGTGGCTGTTCACCAGCGACGAGGTGCCGGACATGGCCACCCAGACCATCGACATCGCCGTGCGCGACGACCTCACCGCCCAGGCCGAATGCAGCTTCCGCGTGCTGCTGGAGGACCGCCTCTACCCGGCCTGCCACCCCAACCTGCTGGCGCTGCCTGCGGGCGAACGCACCACCCTGCACGGCGAGCGCGAGATGGACTGGGCCCACTGGCAGGTACAGGGCGGCGCCGATATTGGCCAGCACAGCCAGGGGCTGAACTTCTCCGACCCCGGCCTGCTGCTGGACGCCGCCAGCCAGGGCCTGGGCATCGCCCTGGTCAGCGAACTGCTGGCCGCCACCGCCTGCGCCCAGCAACTGCTGCAGCCGCTCAGCGAACAACGGGTACGCGGCCCACGCTGGACCTGGCTGGTGCACCGAGACAGCGAGAGCGACCCGCTCACCCGCCAGTTCTGCGCCTGGCTGGAACAGCGACTGAGCCCCGGTACCGGCACCTGAAACCACGCGCCAGCCGTTATGATCGCGGCAGCCCTCAACGACTCAACCCGACACGGAGCAGTCATGCCCTTCATCACCACCCGCACCGTTCTGTTTGGCGATTGCGACCCGGCAGGGATCGTCTACACCCCGCGCATCGCCTACTTCGTCATCGAGGCGATCCACGAATTCCTCTCCCACCGGCTCGGCGGCGAGGGCCTGCGCAAGGTGTTCGCCATGGGCATCCTGCCGCCGGCGCGGGCGCTGTCGGTCGAGTTCCTCTCGCCCATGACCTGGGACGAGGTGATCGACATCGAGGTGCGCAGCGAAGCGCCCGGCGCCACCTCGTTCAGCTTTGCCGTGGAAGGTCGCCAGGCCTCGGGCGAGGTGACCTTCCGCGCCTCGATGACCCAGGTGTGCATCAGCCCCGAGAGCCGGCAGCCGATCGCCCTCCCCGACGCCCTGCGCCAGGCGCTGGCGGGCGACTGAGCGAAGCACGGAAACGAAAAAGCCCCGCCGAGGCGGGGCTTTTTCAGCTGCGAGACCCGATCAGGCGCTGGCCTTGAGCTTCTTCAGTTCCTCGTCACGCAGTTCGCGGCGCAGGATCTTGCCGACGTTGGTGGTCGGCAGGGTGTCGCGGAACTCGACGAAGCGCGGCACCTTGTAGCCGGTGAGGTTGCCGCGCATGTGCGCCATCACCTGCTCCTTGGTGAGGCTCTCGCCCGGCTTGACCACCACGAAGACCTTGATCGCCTCGCCCGACTTCTCGTCCGGCACGCCGATGGCCGCGCACTGCAGCACGCCCGGCAGGGTGGCGAGCACGTCTTCCAGTTCGTTCGGGTAGACGTTGAAGCCGGATACCAGAATCATGTCCTTCTTGCGGTCGACGATGCGCATGTAGCCGTCGTCCTGGATCACCGCGATGTCGCCGGTCTTCAGCCAGCCGTCGGCGGTGAGGATCTCGTCGGTGGCTTCCGGACGCTGCCAGTAGCCCTTCATCACCTGCGGGCCCTTGACGCACAGTTCGCCACGCTCGCCCAGCGGCAGGTCGTTGCCGTCGTCGTCGATCACCTTGCACAGGGTCGACGGCACCGGGATGCCGATGGTGCCGATCTGGATGTTCTGGTACGGGTTCACCGACACCACCGGGCTGGTCTCGGTCATGCCGTAGCCTTCGCAGATGGCGCAGCCGGTGACTTCCTTCCAGCGCTCGGCGGTGGCCAGTTGCAGGGCCATGCCGCCGGACAGGGTCAGCTTCAGGCTGGACAGGTCCAGGCGACGGAAGTCCTCGCTGTTGCACAGGGCCACGAACAGGGTGTTGAGGCCGACGAAGGCGGTGAACTTCCACTTGCCCAGTTCCTTCACCGTGCCCGGCAGGTCGCGCGGGTTGGTGATGAGGATGTTGTGGTTGCCGGTCAGCATCATCGCCATGCAATGGAAGGTGAAGGCGTAGATGTGGTACAGCGGCAGCGGGCAGATGACGATCTCGGCGCCTTCGTGCAGGTTGGAGCCCATCAGCGCCTTGGACTGCAGCATGTTGGCCACCAGGTTGCGGTGGGTCAGCATCGCGCCCTTGGCCACGCCGGTGGTGCCGCCGGTGTACTGCAGCACGGCGACGTCGTCGCTCGCCGGGCTGGCCTCGCTGAAGGACTTGCCGCGGCCGAGGGCCAGGGCCTGGGTGAGCTTGACGGCCTGCGGCAGGTCGAACGCCGGCACCATCTTCTTCACGTGCTTGACCACGGTGTTGACCAGCAGGCGCTTGAGCGCCGGCAGCATGTCGCCGACCTCGGTGACGATGACGTGCTTGATGCCGGTCTTCGGCAGCACTTCCTGGGCCAGGTGGGCCATGTTGGCCAGGCACACCAGCGCCTTGGCGCCGGAGTCGTTGAACTGGTGTTCCATTTCCCGCGCGGTGTACAGCGGGTTGGTGTTGACCACGATCAGGCCGGCACGCAGGGCGCCGAACACCACGATGGGGTACTGCAGCACGTTGGGCATCTGCACGGCGATGCGGTCGCCGGGCTTAAGGTCGGTGTGGTTCTGCAGGTAGGCGGCGAAGATGCCGGAGAGTTCGTACAGCTCGCCGTAGGTCAGGGTCTTGCCCATGTTGCTGAAGGCAGGCTTGTCGGCAAAGCGTTGGCAGGACTGTTTCAGTACGGCCTGGATGTTGGGGTACTGGTCGGTGTCGATCTCGGCAGCGATTCCGACAGGGTACTTGTCCTTCCAGAAGTTATCGGTCATGGAAGCCTACTCCTGAGCAACAGCTTGTCTGCACCGCGCGCAATGGCGGTTGTTTGTTGTGATGATTTGACCTTGACGCGAGCTGGTGACAGGCGCAAAGCGTGCCGAGAGTAGCAGCTTTGCCAGGGTGCGCCTAGCACCAAACACGGCCGGCGCGGTCAGGAAAACGACTGGAATAGCCAGGGCGGTCACATTCCGGCGGCACCGGGAAAACGCCCTGGACAGGGCCTTTCGCCGCCTACAAAAACGAAGCGCCCGCACACGTCACCGTGTGCGGGCGCTTCGCGGGGAGCGGTGTGGCGGCCTCAGGCGATGTCGCGCAGCTCGCGGCGGAGGATCTTGCCCACCGGGGTCATCGGCAGCGAGTCACGCAGCACGATGTGCTTGGGCACCTTGTAGCCGGTGAAGTTTTCCCGGCAGAAGGACTTGATCTCGTCAACCGTCACGCCGCCCTCGCGCGGCACCACGAACAGCTTGACCGCCTCGCCGGAGCGCTCGTCCGGCACGCCGATGGCGGCGCAACTGGCGACCTTCGGGTGGGCCATGACCACGTCCTCGATCTCGTTCGGGTACACGTTGAAGCCGGAGACGATGATCATGTCCTTCTTGCGGTCGACGATGCGCACGTAGCCGTCCGGGTCGATCACCGCGATGTCGCCGGTCTTGAACCAGCCCTCGGCGTCCAGCACCTCGGCGGTGGCTTCCTCGCGCTGCCAGTAGCCCTTCATCACCTGCGGACCCTTGATGCACAGCTCGCCACGCTCGCCCAGGGGCTGCTCACGGCCCTCGTCGTCGATCACCTTGAGCGAAGTGCCGGCCACCGGGATACCCACCGTGCCCAGGCGGGCCAGGGCGCCGTAGCAGTTGGTGGTGGCCACCGGCGAGGTCTCGGTGAGGCCGTAGCCCTCGACGATGGCGCAGCCGGTCATCTGCTCCCAGCGCTCGGCGGTGGCCTTGACCAGCGCGGTGCCGCCGGAGTTGGTCAGCTTGAGGTTGGAGAAGTCGAGGTTCTTGAAGTCCGGGTGGTCCATCAGGGCGACGAACAGGGTGTTGAGGCCGAGCAGCGCGGAGAAGCGCCACTTGCCCAGTTCCTTGACGAAGCCGGGGATGTCGCGCGGGTTGGTGATCAGCACGTTGTGGTTGCCGCTGACCATCATGCACATGCAGTTCGCGGTGAAGGCATAGATGTGGTAGAGCGGCAGCGGCGCGATCATGATCTCGCCGCCCTCCTTCATCAGCGGCAGGCCGTCTTCACCGGTCTGCTGCAGGCAGTTGTGCACCTGCTGCATGTTCGCCACCAGGTTGCCGTGGGTCAGCATCGCGCCCTTGGCCACGCCGGTGGTGCCGCCGGTGTACTGCAGCACGGCGATGTCGTCGAGGCCGACCTTGACCGGCTTGAGCGCGTGGCCGCGACCGCTGCGCAGCACGTCCTTGAAAGACAGCGCCTGGGGCAGGTGGTAGTCCGGCACCATCTTCTTCAGGTGCTTGACCGCGGCGTTGACCAGCCAGCCCTTGAGCGGCGACTGCATGTCGCCCAGGCGCGCCTCGATCAGGTACTCGAGCTGAGTGTCGGGCAGCACTTCCTGCACCGACTTGCCGAAGGTGTTGAGGTACACCAGGGCGCGCACGCCGGCGTCGTTGAACTGATGGCGCATCTCGCGCACGGTGTACAGCGGGTTGGTGTTGACCACGATCAGGCCGGCGCGCATGGCGCCGAACACGGCGATCGGGTACTGCAGGATGTTGGGCATCTGCACGGCGATGCGGTCGCCGGGCTTGAGGTCCGTGCTCTTCTGCAGCCAGGCGGCGAAGGCGGCGGACTGGCGGTCCAGATCGGCATAGGTCAGCGTCACCCCGAGATTGCTGAACGCCGGACGGTCCGCGAACTTCTTGCAGGATCGCTCGAACACTTCGACCACCGAGCGGTAGGTCGACAGATCGAGCTGGTTGGAGACACCGGCCGGGCGCTTGTCGTCCCAGAAGTCAGGTTGCATTGTTGTTATCCCCTTGACCTGAATGAGCTGACCGGCCACCTAGCGGTGCGACCGGGTTGCCCCGGAACTTAGCAGTTGTAAGGCCCGGCGCAAATACTCGGAGGGCCGTCATTGACCCTGTGAATCTTTACCATGCTTTTCCGGCGATCCCCGTCCGCCCCGCCGCCCTGCCCTATGCCTCACTCCGCAAGCGATGCACAATGCCGCGAATTCCCGGCACAAGGACCGCCATGCACCAGCAAGCCTTCTGGATAGATGCCAGCGACGGCACTCCCCTGCACATCCATCGCTGGCACGCCGACGCCCCACCCCGGGCGGTGCTGATGATCGCCCACGGCATGGCCGAGCACGCCGCCCGCTACGCGCGCCTGGCCGAGCATCTGGTGCGCCAGGGCTACGAGGTGTACGCCCTCGACCAGCGCGGCCACGGCCGCACCGCGGAGCACGGCATGCTCGGCCTGTACGCCGAGCAGGACGGCTGGAACAAGGTGGTCGGCGACCTCTCCACCCTCAACCACCACATCCGCCGCGAGCATCCGCGGCTGCCGATCTTCCTGCTCGGCCACAGCATGGGCAGCTACATCGGCATGGCCTACCTGATGCAGCACAGCTGCAGCCTGCACGGCGCCATCCTGTCCGGTTCCAACTACCAGCCGCTGGGGCTGTACAAGGCGGCCGGGCTGATCGCCCGAGTCGAACGCTGGCGCCTCGGCCCGCGCGGTCGCAGCCGGCTGATCGACTTCCTCTCGTTCGGCTCCTTCAACAAGGCCTTCAAACCCAACCGCACCGGCTTCGACTGGCTCAGCCGCGACCCGCAGGAAGTCGACAAGTACGTGAGCGACCCGCTCTGCGGCTTCGTCTGCACCACCCAGCTGTGGTGCGACCTGATGCACGGCTTCCAGCAGATCACCCCGGTGCGCAACCTGGCGCAGATCGACAGCGCCCTGCCGCTGCTGGTGGTGGGCGGCGACCGCGACCCGGTCAGCGATGGCAAACGCCTGGGCGACCTGGCCGAAGCCCTGCGCAGCGCCGGCCTGCTCGACGTCGAACTGAAGATCTATCCCGAGGCCCGTCACGAGGTGCTCAACGAGAGCAACCGCGACGAGGTCACCGACCACCTGTGCGACTGGCTGGAGCGGGCCCTGGCCCGCAGCCGCCAGTGCTCCAACCCCATCGAGGAACCCGTATGACCCAGGTCACCAACATCCCCTACGACACGCTCGAAGTCGGCCAGCAGGCCAGCCTGACCAGGACCGTGGAAGAACGCGACGTGCAGCTGTTCGCCGCCGTCTCCGGCGACAACAACCCGGTCCACCTGGACGCCGCCTTCGCCGCCGAAACCCTGTTCAAGGAACGCATCGCCCACGGCATGTTCAGCGGCGCGCTGATCAGCGCGGCCATCGCCTGCAACCTGCCCGGCCCGGGCACCATCTACCTCGGCCAGCAGCTCAGGTTCACCCGCCCGGTGAAGCTCGGCGACACCCTGACCGTGCAGCTGGAAGTGCTGGAGAAGCTGCCCAAGGGCCGCGTGCGCCTGGCCACCCGGGTGTTCAACCAGAACGACGAGCAGGTGGTGGACGGCGAGGCCGAAGTCCTGGCCCCGCGCGCCGAGCAGACCCTGAGCATGCCGGAAATGCCGAAGGTCACCGTCGGTTGACCCTCTCGTAGGGTGCGCCGCGCGCACCGAGGCCGTATTGCGCGCCACACGGTGCGCACGGCGCACCCTACGGCCCGGACGCGGGTTTCACCCGCCCTACTCCACCACCCTCACGCTCGCCGTCATCCCCGCGCTCAGCGGCAGGTCCTGCGGCACTTCCTCCAGCTCGATGCGTACCGGGATGCGCTGGGCCAGGCGCACCCAGTTGAAGGTCGGCTCGACGTTGGCCAGCAGCTGGGCGTCCGGCGCAGCGTTGCGGTCGGTGATGCCGCGGCTGATGCTCTGCACCCGGCCGCGCAGCGGTTCGCCGCCGCTCATCAGGGTCACCTCAGCCGCTGCGCCGACATGGATGCCGGGCAGCTTGGTCTCCTCGAAATAGGCCTGCACGTAGAACGACTCGTCCGCCACCAGGGCCATCACCGCCTGGCCGGCCTGCACGTAGTTGCCCTGGGCCAGGTGCAGGTTGGTGACCTGGCCCGAGCGCGGCGCGCGCACCTCGCTGCGCTTGAGGTTGAGCTCGGCCAGCTTGACCTCGGCCTGGGCCTCCTGGAACTCGGCGCGGGCGATCTCGGCGTTGATCTGGGCGTTCTCGCGCAACTCGGCGCTGATCGCCTGCGGCCCCAGGTGGGCGCGCCGCGAAGCCTCGTGCTGGCGCAGGCTGAGCTGCTGGCGGCGGGTCTCGGCCAGCGCCCGGGCCTTGTCCAGCGCCGCCTGGTAGCGCTCGCGGTCGATGCTCATCAGCAGGTCGCCGGCCTTGACCTGCTGGTTGTCGCGCACCTTCAGCTCGACCACCCAGCCGGACACGTCCGGGGCGATGGTGACCACGTCGGCGCGCACCCGGGCGTCGCGGGTCCAGGGCGAGAGCATGTAGAAGTTCCACAGCCACCAGCCGGCCAGCAGGGCCAGCACGACCACCAGCAATGTCACCACCACGCGGGGCAATTCACGCATCACTCACTCCTTACCAGGTCGCCAGCAGGGCCATCAGCCCGGCCAGCACACAGACATACAGGGCACAGTCGAACAACGCCTCGTGCCAGATCCAGCGCGCCAGCCCGGCCCGCTGCAGGCCCAGGCGCAGCACGCCGGTCAGCAGCAGCGCCAACAGCGCGTAGGCGAACATCGGGCTGAGCAGCACGCCGCCCAGCGCCCATTCACGCAACTCCATGGGGTTCTCCTTGGCGGGCGCACCACTGGCGCCAGCTGTGGGTGAGCTGCAGCAGCGCGGCCTCGGCCAGCCTCAGCTCGATGGCCGGCGGCTGATCATGCAGAGCCCGCGCCAGGGCCTCGGCCGGGGCGTCCAGGTCGTCCGCCCGCGCCGCGCCGGGGCCGCGGCGCAGCAGCGCCTGCATCGCGTCGAAGAAGCGCCGCTCGGCCTGGCGCGGCGCCACGGTCGCGGCCGCCAGGCAGGCGCGCAGGTGCAGCAGTTCATCGCCCAGGTCGAGGCTGTCGATGCCGTCGTCCCAGCGGCTGCGGCGGGTGCCGGGCAGTTGCGGGTAGAAGCGCGCCAGTTGCAGCAGGCGGTCCGCCATGCGTCCGCCGAACCAGTTCTCGGCGCCCGCCAGGGTGCGCGAGCAGAGCCGCGCCAGGTCGTCCAGGGTCGCCTGTAGCAGGCGGCGGCCGTGCCATACCGGGTCGCGCAGCACGATCAGGCGCAGCGCCAGCACCGCGCAGCCGACGCCGATCAGCATCGCCAGCGCCTCGTTGAGGAAGAAGGCGACGTCGTAGACCATGTCGTTGCGCGGCGCGCAGAGCACGATGAAGTGCAGGCAGAACGAGGTGGCGGCGCCCGCCAGCATCGGCCGCGCCATCGCCAGCAGGCCGAAGAACAGCGGCACGCCCAGGGCCAGGCAGAGCAGCGGGAAACCGTTCCACTGGGGCAGCAGCACCTGGCCCACCACGAACGCCACCGGCAGCGCGTAGAAGATGCCGCGCAGGAAGGCCATGCCGATCAGATCGGCATTCTCGCGGCTGGCGAACAGGCTGCACACCACCGCCCCCAGCAGCAGCGCGCCGCTGGCGGCGGTCCAGCCGGTCGCCAGCCAGAACGCCGACAGGGTCAGCAGGGTCAGGCTGCTGCGCAGGCCGTAGACCGCCGCCGTCTGCAGGTCACGGTGCCAGGACAGCGGCGGCGGCGCGTCCTGCGGCGCCGTGCCCTGCTCCACCGCCGCCAGCGCGATGCGCGCCCGCGACAGCTGGCGCACCAGCACCACCATGCGCCCGAGGCAGTACTGCCGTGCCAGGGGCTGGGCCGGATCGTGGGAGGCCTCCAGCAGGCGCTGGGAGAGCGCCTCCTCGCGCGCCTGGTCGGGTTCGGCGAGCAGCGCCTGGACCTCGTTCAGCAACGGGGTGAGCGCGTGGACGTCGGCCTCGTCCAGCTGCTGCCACTGGCGCGCCACGCCCCGGGCCAGGCGCAGGAGGCCGAGCAGTTCGCGGGTCAGCGCGCGCAGGCCGCGCGCCCGCTGGCGGCCGCGGTTGCCCTCGAACCAGGCGTGCTCGCGCTGGGCATCCACGGCAACGATGCGGCCGAGGGTCTCCAGCAGGCCCTGGCGCGCCGCCGTGCGCCCCTGCAGCGCCGCGGCGGCGGCCTGGGCGCCGCCCTGCCAGGCGGCGCGCGCCTGCTGCACCACCACCCGCTCCACCCGCTGCGGCCAGAGCACGGCGCTCACCGCCATCGAGCAGAGGATGCCGAGGCTGATCTCGGTGCAGCGCGCCACCGCCTCGTCGAACACCAGCAGCGGCTTGCCGGTGATCGGCAGGCAGATGATCGCCACCGTGTAGCCGGCCAGCACGAAGGAATAGGCCCAGGCGCTGCGCAGCAGGGTCGAGGCCGCCGTGCACAGGCCCAGCCACAGCGCCATTACCAGCAGGAACAACCAGGGCGCCTGGGCGAACAAAGCCATGAACAGCACCGACAGCGCCGTGCCGACGAAGGTGCCGAGCAGCCGCGCCAGGCCCTTCTGCACCACCATGCCGGCCAGCGGCTGGGCGACGATGAACGCGGTCATCAGCGCCCACTGCGGCTGGTCCAGATCGAAGCGGAAGGCGCACCACAGGGCCAGGCCGCCGCTGAGCAGCGTCTTGCAGGCGAACTGCAGCGCGGCGGGAGCGGGGGCGAACATGGCCGAGAGGAAATCGCGCACGGGATCGTCCTGAAGGAGATATGGAAAGAAGGTAGCCGGCCCCGGCCGGGGCGGCTAAACAATCAGGGCTAATTATTAGCTAACTAACAATAACCGTCCAGAGCGCCATTGGACGAACGGCGGTTGCCATTAATTAATCGTTTATTTAATTATCAGCCCCATGAACCGACAGCCCCGCACTCCCCGCGCCCCCGGGCGCCCCGCCGCCGATGCCACGGTGCAGCGTACCCAGCTGCTGGACATCGCCACCGACCTGTTCGCCCACCAGGGCATCCAGGCCACCCGCCTGCGCACCATCGCCGAGCACGCCGGCGTGACCCCGGCCCTGCTCAACTACTACTTCGGCAACAAGGAAGGGCTGATCGACGCGATGGTCGAGGAACGCTTCATGCCCCTGGTGGCCAACGCCGCCGAGGGCCTGCGGCAGGCCGGCGACGAGCCGATGGAGCTGGTCGGCGCCTTCATCCGCGACATGAGCCGCAACGTCGCCGAGCACCCGTGGGTCTCCCAGCTGTGGGTGCGCGAGATCCTCTGCGAGGGCGGCGTGCTGCGCGAGCGCCTGATGGACCGGGTCGCCCCGCTGGTGCCGCTGCTGCTGGCCCAGCGCTTCGCCGCCGCCCAGGCGCGCGGCGCGCTCAACCCGGAGCTGGACCCGCGCCTGCTGGTGGTCTCGCTGATCGGCCTCACCCTGCTGCCCTACGCCGCCGCGCCCATCTGGCGTGGCGTGTTCGCCAACGCGCAGATCGGCGACGACGCGCTGATCACCCACACCCTCGCCCTGTTGCGGGGCGCCATGGAGCCCTGAATGCACCGTCTGCTGCTTTCCAGCCTGTTGCTGGCCTGCCTGGCCGGCTGCGACGCCGGCGGCGAACAGCTGCTCGGCACCCTCGAATGGGACCGGGTCGGCCTGCCCGCGGAAGCCTCGGAAACCGTGCTGTCCTGGCAGGTGGCCGAAGGCGACCGGGTCGAGGCCGGCCAGCTGCTGCTGGAGCTGGACCCGCGCCGCCAGGACGCACGCATCGCCCAGGCCCGCGGCGAGGTGCAGCAGGCCGCCGCGCGCCTGGCCGAGCTGAGCAACGGCGCGCGCAGCGAGACCATCGACTCGGCCCGCGCCAGCCTGGCGCGCAGCCGCGCCGAGCAGGTCGACGCCGAACGCAACTTCACCCGCATCGCCGAACTGCACCGTCGCAAGATGGTGGCCGTGGCCGAGCTGGACCGTGCCCGCGCCACCCGCGACCAGGCCGGCGCCGCCAGCCGCAGCGCCGAGGCCCAGCTGCGCGAGCTGACCAACGGCACGCGCCCGGAGCAGCTGGAACAGGCCGCCGCCGCCCTGGACTCGGCCCGTGCCGGCCTGGCCCAGCTCGAAGTCGGCCGCGAGCACCTGAGCCTGCGCGCGCCCCGCGCCGGGATGGTGGACGCGCTGCCGTTCAAGGTCGGCGACCGGCCGCCGGCCGGCGCCGAGGTGGCCAGCCTGCTGGTCGGCGAGGCGCCCTATGCGCGGGTCTTCGTGCCGGCCGACATCCGCGCTCAGGTCCGGGTCGGCGACCGCCTGCGGGTGTTCGTCGAAGGCATCGAGCAGCCGTTCCAGGCCCGCGTGCGCAACATCCGCAGCGAAGCCAGCTTCACCCCCTACTACGCCCTGACCGGCGACGACGCCAGCCGCCTGATGTACCGCGCCGAACTGCTGCTCGAAGGCGAAGCCGCGCGCCGGCTGCCGGCCGGCCTGCCGCTGCACGCGGAGCGTCTTGCCGACGAGCGGCGGCAATGAACGGCAACGAGCTGGTGATCTGCGCACGCGGCCTGAGCAAGCGCTTCGGCAAGCTCACCGCGGTCGACCACCTCGACCTGTCGGTGCCGCGCGCCGAGGTGTTCGGCTTCCTCGGCCCCAACGGCTGCGGCAAGTCCACGACCATCCGCATGCTCTGCGGCCTGCTGCAGCCCAGCGAGGGCGAGGTGGAGGTGCTCGGCTACCAGGTGCCGCGCGACGCCGAGGAACTGAAGCGGCACATCGGCTACATGACCCAGAAGTTCTCCCTCTACGAGGACCTCACCGTGCAGGAGAACCTGGAGTTCCTCGCCGCCGTGCAGGGCATCGGCCGCCGCGAGACCCGCCAGCGCATCGACGAACTGCTCGAGCGCTACTGGCTCACCGACCGCCGCAGGCAGATGGCAGGCACCATGAGCGGCGGCCAGAAGCAGCGCCTGGCCCTGGCCGGCGCCGTGCTGCACAAGCCCGACCTGCTGCTGCTCGACGAGCCGACCAGCGCGGTCGACCCGCAGTCGCGCCGGGAATTCTGGGACTCGCTGTTCGAGCTGGCCGAACAGGGCACCACGCTGCTGGTGTCCACCCACTACATGGACGAGGCCGAGCGCTGCACCCGCCTGGGAATTCTCGACGCCGGCCGGCTGGTGGCCGACGGCAGCCCGCGCGAGCTGATGGACGCCCTGCCCGGCCATCCGCTGCTGATCGACTGCGCCCAGCCACGCGAGGCCCAGCGCGCCCTGCAGGGACAGCCCGGGGTGCTGGCCATGGCCCAGATCGGCGCCACCCTGCGGGTGCTCTGCGAGGGCAGCGACAGCCGCGAGGCCATCGCCGCCACCCTGCGCCGGGCCGGGGTCGAGGCCCGGCTGCGCGACGGCGAGACCAACCTGGAAGACGTGTTCGTCGCCGTCACCCGCAAACCGCTGGAGGCCACTCCATGAACCTGCGCCGCATGGGCGCCATCGTCCTCAAGGAACTGCGCCAGCTGCGCCGCGACAAGCTGACCTTCGTCATGATCGCCGGCGTGCCGCTGCTGGAACTGGTGCTGTTCGGCTACGCCATCAACATGGACGTGCGCGGCATCGAGGCCGCGGTGCTGGACCAGGCCAACACCGCCCGCTCCCGCGAGGTGGTGGCGGAAATCACCTCCAGCCAGGTGATCGAGGTGAAGTACCGGCTGGAGCAGCCGCAGGACATCGACCGCCTGCTGCGCGAGGGTCGCATCAGCGCCGCGCTGGTGGTGCCGGCGGACTTCGAGGCGCGCCTGCAGCGCCGGGACCGCCCGCCGCTGCAGCTGGTGGTGGACGGCTCCGACCAGAGCATCCAGGCCTCGGCGCGCCAGCTGGCGGCCTACCCGCTGCCCGGCTGGGGCGCGGCCCAGGGCGTGGAGGTGGTCAACTTCTACAACCCGGAGCGCCTGGCGCCACTGAACACGGTGCCGGGGCTGCTCGGCGTGATCCTGACCATGACCATGGTGCTGTTCACCGCCGTCGCCCTGGTCCGCGAGCGCGAGCACGGCAACCTGGAACTGCTGATCGCCACGCCGGTGTCGCCCTGGGAGCTGACCCTGGGCAAGGTGCTGCCCTTCGTCGGCATCGGCCTGATCCAGGTGACGGTGATCCTGGTGGTCGGCCACTGGCTGTTCGAGGTGCCGGTGCGCGGCTCGATCCTCGAACTGTACGGTGCCTCGCTGCTGTTCATCGTCGCCAGCCTGGCCCTCGGCGTGTGGCTGTCGACCCTGGCCAGCACCCAGTTCCAGGCGATGCAGATGGCCTTCTTCACCTTCCTGCCGCAGATCCTGCTGTCCGGCTTCATGTTCCCCTTCGCCGGCATGCCCAGGGTGGCCCAGTGGTTCGCCGAGCTGATGCCGCTCACCCACTACCTGCGCCTGTCCCGCGGCATCATGCTGCGCCAGGCCGGATTGCTTGAACTGTGGCTGGAGGTGCTGATCCTAATAGTGTTCTGCGCGGCACTGCTGGGCCTGGCGGTTTCGCGCATCCACAAACGCCTGGACTGAGGCCGAGTTTTTTAGCGGATGTGTCGCCGCCGCGCCGTTGTCATCCGCACGCATTATCCTCCGCCCCCAGGTAACCGACGGCGAGGGCCTCACATGCGAAGACGCTTCCTCTCCCTGCCCCTGCTCGCGCTGCTGGCCGGCATCTCCCTGCTCACCGCCTGCAGCCGCCTCGACCTGGCCTACCGCAACCTCGACTTGCTGCTGGCCTGGCGCATCGACAGCTACCTCGACCTCAACGCCGAACAGAAGGCCTGGCTCAAGCCGCGCATCAGCCAGCACCTGGCCTGGCATTGCAGCACCCAGCTGCCGCAGCTGGCCGACTGGCTGGACCAGGACCGCGCCAACCTGCGGGCCGGCCAGCTCGACGCCGCCCACCTCAAGGCCCGCTTCCTCGACCTGCGCGACGCGCTCGGCGATGTGTCCAGCGAAATCAGCCCGACCGCCGCCGGCCTGCTGCAACAGCTCAGCCCGAAGCAGGTGCAGCAACTGCGCCAGTCGATGGCCAAGGAGAACCAGAAGCTGCGCCGGGAATTCGTCGAACCGCCCCTGACCAAACAGATCGCCAAACGCAGCGAGACCACCGAGGAACGCCTGGAGCCCTGGTTCGGCAAGCTGGACGCCCGGCAGAAGGCCCTGGTGCAAGCCTGGTCGCAGGAGCGCGGCGAACAGAACCGACTGTGGCTGGAGAGCCGCGAGCGCTGGCAGGCGGCACTGCTGGAGGAACTGGAAGGACGCCGCAGCACCGACTTCCCCCAGCGCATCGACGCCCTGCTGCGCGAGCGCCAGGACTACTGGAGCGAGGACTACCGGCGCTCCTTCGCCGACAGCGAGCACGGCCTGGCGGAGCTGCTCGACCAGCTCATCGCCAGCGCCAGCCCGGCGCAGCGCGAGCGTCTGAACGAGCGCCTCGGCACCCTGCGCGAGGATATCGCCGGACTTACCTGTGCTACCCCTGCAGCGGAGGCAGTCGCCAGTCGATCGGAGTGAGGCCGCACTGCTCCAGGTACTTGTTGGTGCGACTGAAGTGGCCGTTGCCGAGGAAGCCCCGGTGGGCCGACAGCGGCGAGGGGTGCGCCGACTTCAGCACCAGATGGCGGGTGGTGTCGATCAGCTTCTGCTTGCTCTGCGCGTGGGAGCCCCAGAGCAGGAACACCAAGTTGCCCGGGCGCGCGTTGACCACCTCGATCACCTTGTCGGTGAACGGCTGCCAGCCCTTGTCGGCGTGGGAGCCGGCGCTGGCCTGCTGCACGGTCAGCGAGGTGTTGAGCAGCAGCACGCCCTGCTCCGCCCAGCTCTGCAGGTAGCCGTGGCTGGGGATGTCGATGTTCAGGTCGCGCTTGAGCTCCTTGAAGATGTTCTGCAGCGAGGGCGGCGCCGGCACGCCGGGCTGCACCGAGAAGCACAGGCCGTGGGCCTGGCCAGGACCGTGGTACGGGTCCTGGCCGATGATCACCACCTTGACCTTGTCCAGCGGGGTGGAATTGAGCGCGTTGAAGATCAGCGGCCCCGGCGGGTAGATCACCTTGCCGGCGGCCTTCTCGGCCCTGAGGAACTCGCCCAGCGCCTTCATGTAGGGCTTGTCGAACTCGTCGCGCAGGGCCTCCTTCCAGCCCGGTTCGAGTTTGATGCGGTCGTCGCTCATGCGCTTTTTCCCTGCTGCGAAACAAAGACGGCACGCTAGGCAAGGGCCGGAGGCAAGTCAATACGCGAAGGGCCCCGTGCGTTGTTTTCTGGGTCCCCGCCTTCGCGGGGATGACGGGGGCGTCGGCAGGGGCATCGGGTGAAGGCCCTACACGCAAGTCAGGAAATCTCCGTCATTCCCGCGCAGGCGGGAATCCATGCGAGCTCAGGCACCCCATCCCTGGATCCCCACCTTCGCGGGGATCCAGGGACGTGAGTACCCGATAGCCCTGGCGAAGGAAATGCGCGGGGGCTTCACCCGCCCTGCTGATGCCCGCCCATCACGCGAGTGGATGCGCTTGGCGGCCAGAGGCAAGCCGGCCAAGACTGCAGGCTCACCTCATCTGGAGCACAGCGCATGGACACCGCCACCGAGACCGGAACCGAGACCGCAACCGGCATCAGCCGCGAGCGCCTGGAGCAGGCGCTGGAACATTCCACCTTCGCCCAGCTACTGGGCGCCGAGCTGCTCGACTTCTCCCCGGGCCGGGTCAGCCTGCAGGTGCGCAGCCGCCCGGACCTGTGCCAGCACCACGGCTACCTGCACGGCGCCGTGGTCGGCTTCATGGTCGACAGCGGCTGCGCCTGGGCCGCGGCCTCCATGGTGGGCGACGTGGTCACCAGCGAATACAAGCTCAACCTGCTGGCGCCGGCCCTGGGCGAGCGCCTGGTGTGCCGCAGCGAGGTGCTCAAGGCCGGGCGGCGCCAGGCGGTATGCCGCGCCGACGTGTTCGCGGTGCAGGATGGTGCGGAAAAACTGATCGCCACCGGCCTGGCCACCATCGCCCGGGTCTAGGCTGACCGCTATGGAGGACTCGCCATGAGCACCTATCGCCCGCTGGACTGCGACCTGTACGACTACCTGGAACTCGCCTGCCTGCACGGCTATCGGCTGCAGATAGAGCTGGTGGAGGGAGCAAGCTTCGTGGCCCGTGCGCTGGACACGCGCACGGCGCCGAGCAAGGAGGAATTCCTCCTGCTGCAGACCGAGGACGGCCAGCGGGAGGTGCGCCTCGACCAGCTGCGGGCGATCACCCAGCTCGACCCCGACGCCCGCTTCGGCCGGGTCGAGCTGGCGTAACCCGCGCTGCACCCATCCCAGCCTCGACGTGGATTCCGCGCCACCGGGCGATTTGCTAGCATCGCCCACTCATCCCCT
Organism: Pseudomonas sp. GD04015; assembly: GCF_029837675.1. Taxonomy (NCBI): domain Bacteria; kingdom Pseudomonadati; phylum Pseudomonadota; class Gammaproteobacteria; order Pseudomonadales; family Pseudomonadaceae; genus Pseudomonas; species Pseudomonas sp. GD04015. Next base: position 55,908 of record NZ_JAOEEE010000029.1, read on the forward strand.
CGCCCCCGCCATGCCCCATGTCGCAGTCCGTCAATGCCGTGCGCTTCGCCTTGCTCACCCGCTTCCTCAAGGGGCAGGCCAAGGTGCCGCAGATGCCCGAAGCCGCGCTGCGCATCCGCCGCCTGTTGGAAGACCCGCGCACCTCGCTGGAGCAGCTGGCCCGGGTGATCAACAGCGACCCGCCGCTGGCCGCCTACCTCATGCAGTTCGCCGAGAGCCCGCTGCTGCGCGGCGGCCGGCCGTGCGTGTCGATGCGCGACCTGCTGGCGCGGCTCGGCACCCGCCAGCTCAACGACCTGGTACTGGGCTTCTCCCTGCGCCACCTGTTCTCCAGCCCGGAAGCCGCCCTGCAGAAGGCCTTCACCCTGCGCTGGCGGCGCGCCCGCGAACGCGCCGCCTACTGCGCGGCCCTGGCCCAGCGCAGCGGCCTGCTGCTCGACGAGGCGATGCTCGGCGGTCTGCTGCAGGACATCGGCAGCCTGCCGCTGCTGGCCGAACTGGAGCACTGGCCGGACTACCCCCGCGAGCTGGAGGCGCTGGACGCACTGTGCGAGGAATTGTCGGGCGACATCGGCGCCCTGGTACTGACCCGCTGGCAGGTGCCGACGGCGATCATCGACTGCGCGCGGCAGCGCGGCAAATGGCTGCGCGAACACCCCGGCCGCGCCGACCTAGCCGACCTGGTGCTGGTCGCCAGCGCGCTGCAGAGCGCCGCCGACGACCTGCCGGAAGTGCTGCCCGCCCAGCTCCGCCTGGGGCTGGAGGCGCCGCTGGCCGCCCTGCGCGAGGAACTGCGCCAGGAGCTGCAACTGTGGCTGCGGCTGCTCGCCTGATCAGCCCTGGTGCAGCGCCCGGTAGTGACTGGGCGCCATGCCCACCACCTTCCTGAACAGCCGCGAGAAGTAATAGGGATCGTCGTAGCCCAGCTGCTCGGCGATCTGCCGTACCTCCAGCGTGCCCTGGTCGAGCAGGCGGCAGGCCTGGGCCATCTTCAGCTGGATGAAATCCTGGATCGGCGCGTGGCCGGTCAGGGCGCGGTAGGTCTTGGCGAAGTGGAAGCGCGACAGCTTGAACTGCGCCGCCAGCTCGTCCAGTTCCAGGCTGCCGTGCAGGTGGCTGCGCATCACCGCCCGCACCGCCTCCACGTCCAGCACCCGGCCTGACTTCAGCGTGGTGCGCGCCGGCAGCACCGCCAGGGAGCTGAGCAGCGCCTGCAACTGGTGGGCGGCGTGGACGAAGTGCGCCGGGTGGAGGCCCTGGCGGTGCAGGCCGAGCAGCGCCTCGAAGTCGGCCATCAGGCGCGGCTGCATGCCGATGCGCCGCACGCCGGTCCAGCCCAGCAGGCGCAGGAAGTCCTCGCTCAGGGCGCCGTCGAAATGCACCCAATGGATGGTCCAGGGCCGTTCGGCATCGGCGCCGTAGGCATGGGCTTGGCCACGCGGGAGCAGCAGCAGGTCGCCACCGCCCACCTCGAATCGTCCATCCCCGGTCTCCAGCCAGCCCCGCCCGGCGCGGCAGTAGATCAGCAGGTGGTCATCCGGCTGGGTACGCCGCATGCGGTGCCCGGCGGCCTCCGGGTAGTAGCCCAGGGCCAGCGGGAAGCAGCCACTGGTCAGGGGGTGACGAGCCAGCACACGGCGCAGCCGGGGCGGCACGACGAAGCGCAGGCCGTTGGCCGGCAGCGGCCAGTTGGAGGTTTCCACGGAGGCGCTCATGGCGTTCTCATCCCTGTACGAATGCCAAGATCGTCCATCCGATCGGCAAGATCGTCAATCCACAGGCCCGCCGACTGCGGCTATAACTGCTGCACACAAGAACAAACAGGAGGCCCACGATGCCCCAGGTGATCCCGCAGCTGATCGACGGTCAGTGGCAGGCCAGCAGCGCCCGCGAACTGATCGAAGTGACCGACCCCGCCACCCAGGAAGTCCTGGCCCTGGCGCCCAAGGCCACCTTCGAGGAAATCGAGGCCGCCATCGCCGGCGCCAGGAAGGCCTTCCAGAGCTGGCGCGAAGTGCCGGTGCCGGAACGCGCGCGGCTGATGCTGCGCTACCAGCACCTGCTCAAGGAACACCACGACGAGCTGGCGGAGATTCTCGCGGCGGAAACCGGCAAGACCTTCGCCGACGCCAAGGGCGACGTCTGGCGCGGCATCGAGGTGGCCGAGCACGCGGCCAACATCTGCAGCCTGATGATGGGCGAGACGGTGGAAAACGTCGCCCGCGAGATCGACACCGCCAGCTGGATCCAGCCGCTGGGCGTGTGCGTCGGCATCACCCCGTTCAACTTCCCGGCGATGATCCCGCTGTGGATGTTCCCGCTGGCCATCGCCTGCGGCAACACCTTCATCCTCAAGCCCTCCGAGCAGGACCCGCTGACCCCCAACCGTCTGGCCGAGCTGTTCCTCGAAGCCGGCGCGCCGGCCGGCGTGCTGCAGGTGCTGCATGGCGGCCGCGAGGTGGTCGACGCCCTGCTCACCCACGAGGACATCCGCGCCATCTCCTTCGTCGGCTCGGTGCCGGTGGGCCAGCACATCTACCGCACCGGCACCCAGCACCTGAAGCGCGTACAGGCCTTCGCCGGCGCCAAGAACCACATGGTGATCATGCCCGACGCGCCCAAGGACCAGGTGCTCAGCAACCTGCTCGGCGCCAGCTGCGGCGCCGCTGGGCAGCGCTGCATGGCGATCAGCGTGGCGGTATTCGTCGGCGAGTCGAAGCAGTGGATTCCCGAACTGGCCGCGCAGATGGCCGAGCTGCGTCCCGGGTACTGGAAGGACAGCGGCGCCGCCTACGGCCCGCTGATCAGCCAGCAGGCCAAGCAGCGCGTGCAGAAGCTGATCGCCGAGGGCAAGGCGGAAGGCGCCGAATGCCTGCTCGACGGCTCCCACTGCGAGGTGCCGGGCTATCCGGACGGCAACTGGCTGGGCCCGACCCTGTTCCGTGGCGTGACGACCAAAATGAGCCTGTACCGCGAGGAAATCTTCGGCCCGGTGCTGGTGTGCATGGAGGTCGACACCCTGGAAGACGCCATCGAACTGGTCAACGCCAGCCCCTATGGCAACGGCACCAGCATCTTCACCCGCTCCGGCGGCGCCGCGCGCCACTACCAGCACGCGGTGGAGGTCGGCCAGGTGGGCATCAACGTGCCGATCCCGGTGCCGCTGCCGTTCTTCTCCTTCACCGGCTGGAAGGGCTCCTTCTATGGCGACCTGCACGCCTACGGCAAGCAGGCGGTGCGCTTCTACACCGAGACCAAGACGGTCACCAGCCGCTGGTTCGATGACAGTCCGGTGACTGGACCGAACATGACCATCCAACTCAAGTAAGCGTTGACGCACCGCAACACGGTGCCACTACGACGAAAAGACAATGCCTCCTCGTTCGCCAGGGCTGCACAGTCGGCCCTGGCACAAAAAGAACAAGGAGCACTGCCATGAAACGATTGACCGCCTGTCTGGCCCTCTGGGCCGGACTCACCGCCGCCGCGCAGGCGGCCGAGCCGATCACCCTCGGTCTCAGCTACCCGCGCACCGGCAGCTACAAGGAAGAAGGACTGGCACAGATGCGTGGAGCCCTGCTGGCCATCGACGAGCTGAACGCCAAGGGCGGCGTGCTCGGCCGCCCGCTACGGCTGTCCAGCCTGGACGACGCCTCGCGCCCCGAGAAGGCCGCGCGCAACGTCGACAAGCTGGCCGGCGAAGGCGCCGCGATGCTCTTCGGCGGCGCGTCCAGCGCGGCCGCCATCGCCGCCGGCAAACGCGCCCAGGAGCGCGGCCTGCTGTACTTCGGCACCCTCACCTACTCCAACGACACCACCGGCAAGGACGGCCACCGCTACCTGTTCCGCGAGTGCAACAACGCCTGGATGAGCGCCCGCGTGCTCGGCCAGTACCTGGCCAAGAACCTGCCGGACAAGTCCTACTTCTACGTCACCGCCGACTACACCTGGGGCAACACCACCGAAAGCTCGCTGCGCGAGACCACCGGCACCCAGGACGGCGCGCGCCACCCGGGCCTCAAGGTGCCCTTCCCGGGCGCGCGCGTGGCCGACTACCAGAACGCCCTGACCCAGGCCGCGCAGAGCGACGCCCAGGTGCTGGTCCTGGTGCTGTTCGGCGAGGACCTGGTGCGTGCCATGCGCATCGCCGAGAGCCTCGGCCTGACCCGGCGCATGCAGATCGTCGCGCCCAACCTGACCCAGGGCATCGTCGAGCAGGCCGGCCCCGGCCTGATGGAAGGCGTGCTCGGCACCGAACCCTGGACCTGGCGCGTGCCGGAACTGGAAGGCAGCCAGGCCGGCCAGGCCTTCGTGCGCAACTTCACCGAACGCTACGAGGTCTACCCCTCCAGCGCCGCCGCCTCGGCCTACAGCATCGTCCAGCAGTGGGCGGACGCCGCCGGCCGCGCCAGGAGCCTGGACAGCGAGGCGCTGATCAAGGCGCTGGAAGGCCACCGCTACAGCCTGCTCAAGGGCCCGCAGCAGTGGCGTGCCTTCGACCACCAGAACGTGCAGACCGTGTACGCGGTGCGGGTGAAGAGCCGCGCCGAGGTGATGGCCTCGCCGCGTCATCAGGATTACTTCGAGATCGTCCACCGCCTGGACGGAGAACAGGCCGCCCCCAGCCTCGCCGAATGGCAGGCCGAACGGCGCGCCGCCGGCCAGCCCACCACCCTGCAATGAGCGCCTATGGACTTTGAGCTGAACGAGGAACAACGCCTGCTGGTCGACAGCGCCCGCGCCTTCGCCGCGCGGGAACTGGCGCCCCACGCCGCCGACTGGGACCGCGAGCACCACTTCCCGGTGGAGGTGATCCGCCGCGCCGCCGAACAGGGCTACCTGGCCCTGTACATCGGCGAGGAGGACGGCGGCCTCGGCCTCTCGCGGCTCGCCAGCTCGCTGATCTTCGAACAGCTCGCCGCCGGCTGCGTGGCCACCACGGCCTACCTGACCATCCACAACATGGCCTCGTGGATGTTGGCGAGTTTTGGCGATGAGTCCCTGAAAGCGCAGTACCTGCCGGGCCTGACCGGCGGCGAGCTGCTGGCCTCCTACTGCCTCACCGAACCGGACGCCGGCTCCGACGCCGCCCGCCTGCGCACCCGTGCCCGGCGCGAGGGCGACGACTACGTGCTGGACGGCAGCAAATGCTTTATCTCCGGCGCGGGATCGACCGACGTGCTGATCGTCATGGCACGCACCGGCGAGGACGGCGCCAGGGGCATCTCCTGCTTCCTGGTGCCGGCCGACGCCGCCGGTGTGAAGTACGGGCGCAACGAGGACAAGATGGGCTGGAAGGCACAACCGACCCGCACCATCACCTTCGAGGGCGTGCGCATCCCCGCCGGCAACCGCATCGGCCCGGAGGGCCAGGGCTTCGTCTACGCCATGAAAGGGCTGGACGGCGGCCGCCTGAACATCGCCAGCTGCTCCCTGGGCGCGGCCCAGGCGGCGCTGGAACAGAGCCTGCGCTACGTCGAGGAACGCAAGCAGTTCGGCAAGGCCCTGGCCGAGTTCCAGGCCCTGCAGTTCAAGCTCGCCGACATGCTCACCGACCTGACCGCCAGCCGGCAGATGGTGCGCCTGGCCGCGCACAAGCTGGACCATAGCCACGGCGAGGCCAGCCTGTACTGCGCCATGGCCAAGCGCTTCGCCACCGACCACTGCTTCGCCCTGTGCAACGACGCCCTGCAACTGCACGGCGGCTATGGTTACCTGAACGACTACCCGCTGGAGCGCTGGGTGCGCGACAGCCGCGTGCACCAGATACTGGAAGGCACCAACGAGATCATGCGGGTGATCATCGCCCGCCGCCTGCTGGACCAGGGCGGCATGCTGGATCGCCTGCTGTAGCCCTTAGTCCCCTCTCCCTCCGGGAGAGGGCCAGGGTGAGGGGCTGGCGGGTGACGCGGAGTCGCCTGGCATACCCCTCACCCTCGGCCCCTCTCCCAGGGGGAGAGGGGAGTCAACTAACGAGGAACGTCATGACCACCGCCATCGAACCCTACAACCCCGGCATGTTCGACCTGACCCACAAGCTGACCGTGGAAAAGCACGGCCATACGGCGCTGATCACCATCAACCACCCACCGGCCAACACCTGGGACCGCGACTCGCTGATCGGCCTCAAGCAGGTGGTCGAGCACCTCAACCGCGACGACGACATCTACGCCCTGGTGGTGACCGGCCAGGGCGGCAAGTTCTTCAGCGCCGGCGCCGACCTCAAGCTGTTCGCCGACGGCGACAAGGCCCGCGCCCGAGAAATGGCGCGGCGCTTCGGCGAAGCCTTCGAGACACTGCGCGACTTCCGTGGCGTATCGATCGCCGCGATCAACGGCTACGCCATGGGCGGCGGCCTGGAATGCGCCCTGGCCTGCGACATCCGCATCGCCGAGCGCCAGGCGCAGATGGCCCTGCCGGAAGCCACCGTCGGCCTGCTGCCCTGCGCCGGCGGCACCCAGGCCCTGCCCTGGCTGGTCGGCGAGGGCTGGGCCAAGCGCCTGATCCTCTGCGGCGAACGCATCGACGCCGAGACCGCCCTGCGCATCGGACTCATCGAGCAGGTGGTCGACACCGGCGAGGCGCGCGGCACTGCCCTGCTGCTGGCGGCCAAGGTGGCGCAGCAGAGCCCGGTGGCGGTGCGCACCATCAAGCCGCTGATCCAGGGCGCCCGCGAGCGCGGCCCGAACACCTGGCTGTCCGAGGAGCGCGAGCGCTTCGTCGACCTGTTCGACGCCGACGACACCCGCGAAGGCGTCAACGCCTTCCTAGAAAAACGCGACGCCCAGTGGCGCAACAAGTAGGGCGGGTGCAACCCGCGTGATGGCAGCAAGGCATGAGCCGCGTGTTCCACCCGCCCTGCACGAACGGATAGCAAGATGAACGTGACCTTCGAAGAACGCCCTGGCCTGAACGGCTTCCGCATCGGCATCGCCAGCCTGGACGCGGAAAAGAGCCTCAACGCCCTGACCCTGCCGATGATCGAAGCACTGGATGCCAGGCTGCGCCAGTGGGCCGAGGACGAACACATCGCCTGCGTGCTGCTGCGCGGCAACGGGCCCAAGGCCTTCTGCGCCGGCGGCGACGTGGTGCAGCTTGTACAACAGTGCCGCGAACACCCCGGCGAGGTACCGCCGCTGGCGCGGCGCTTCTTCGCCGACGAATACCGCCTCGACCACCGCATCCACACCTACCCGAAACCGCTGCTGTGCTGGGCCCACGGCCACGTGCTGGGCGGCGGCATGGGCCTGATGCAGGGCGCGGCGATCCGCATCGTCACCCCGAGCAGCCGCCTGGGCATGCCGGAGATCAATATCGGCCTGTACCCGGATGTGGGCGGCAGCTGGTTCCTCGCCCGCCTGCCGGGCAGGCTCGGCCTGTTCCTCGGCCTCACCGCCGCCGGCATCAATGCCCGCGACGCGCTGGACCTGAACCTGGCCGACCGCTTCCTCCGCGAAGACCAGCAGGAAAGCCTGATCGAGGGCCTGGTGCAGATGAACTGGCGGCACCAGGCGCCCGAGCAGCTCAGCAGCCTGCTCCGCGCCCTGGAGCAGGAGGCCCGTCCCGACCTGCCGGAAGCCCAGTGGCTGCCGCGCCGCGAACGCCTCGACGCCCTGCTCGACCTGGCCGACCTGCCCGCCGCCTGGCACGCCCTGACCGCCCTGCAGCACGATGCCGACCCGCTGCTGGCACGCGCTGCTAAGACCCTGGCCGCCGGCTGCCCGCTGACCGCCCACCTGGTCTGGGAACAGATCCGCCGCGCCCGCCACCTGTCCCTGGCCGAGGTGTTCCGCATGGAATACGCCATGAGCCTGAACTGCTGCCGCCACCCGGAATTCCCGGAAGGCGTGCGTGCCCGCCTGATCGACAAGGACCAGGCGCCGAAGTGGCACTGGCCCGATCCGGCCGCCATCCCTCGCGCGGTGATCGAGGCGCACTTCGCTCCGGCATGGGAGGGTGCCCACCCCCTGGCAGACCTGTAACCGTGGGAGCGGCCTTGGCCGCGATGCTCTTTGCGCGGCCAGTCGGAATGCCGCCCAGCCGCCCCCACTCATGGCCCCACGCGGACATACGAGGAGAACAACAACAATGACCCAGATCGCCTTCATCGGCCTCGGCCACATGGGCCTGCCCATGGCCCGCAACCTGCTCAAGAATGGCTTCGCCGTGTGCGTCTTCGACCTGGTCAAGGAAGCCGTCGACACCCTGGTCACCGAAGGCGCCCAGCCCGCCGGCAGCGCCGCCGACGCGGTCAGGGGCGCCGCCGTGGTGGTCAGCATGCTGCCCGCCAGCCGCCACGTGGAAAGTCTCTACCTGGGCGAAGACGGCCTGCTGGAGAAGATCGCCGCCGACGCCCTGGTGCTGGAATGCTCGACCATCGCCCCGGACTCGGCTCGCAAGGTTCACGCCGCCGCCGCGACCAAAGGCATCGCCCTGCTCGACGCCCCCGTCTCCGGCGGCACCGCCGGCGCCGCTGCCGGCACCCTGACCTTCATGGTCGGCGGCGAGGCCAGCCATCTGGAACGCGCTCGGCCGGTACTGGAAGCGATGGGCAAGAACATCTTCCACGCCGGCCCGGACGGCGCCGGCCAGGTCGCCAAGGTGTGCAACAACCAGTTGCTGGCGGTACACATGATCGGCACCGCCGAGGCCATGGCCCTGGGCGTCGCCAGCGGTCTCGACCCGGCCGTGCTGGCCGAGATCATGCGGCAGAGCTCGGGCGGCAACTGGAGCCTGGAGAAGTACAACCCCTGGCCGGGAGTGATGGAGAATGTGCCGGCATCCAGGGGCTACAGCGGCGGCTTCATGGCCGAGCTGATGGCCAAGGACCTGGGCCTGGCCCAGGAAGCGGCCCAGGCCACCGGCAGCAGCACGCCGATGGGCGCGCTGGCACTGCAGCTGTACCGGATGCTGCTCAAGCAGGGAGATGGGCGGCTGGACTTTTCGGCGGTGCAGAAACTGTTCGTCGAGTGATGGCGTCGCGGCTACGCCAAGCCTTCTGCAGGCACAGGATCGGAGCGCCTGGCAGAGGCTGATCGGCCGATCAGCGATGCCGTGTGGCGCTCGGGAGTTTCCTTTGGCTATGCCCCCGTTACGTGTTGGTGGCGCAACCCTGCTTTTGTGGGAGCGGCTGGACGGCATTCCGATTGGCCGCGAAATTCGCGGATAAATCCGCTCCCACAAGGTCTGCAACAACTAACGGGTACATAGCCTTTCCTTTGGCCCCGGTATGATCAGCCAACAGACTTGCATCCGAACATAGGGTCCACTCGGCCCAAACTCCGGAGTGATCATGAAAGCCCTCCTCCTGCCGCCGCTGCTCCTGCTTCTCGCCGCCTGCCAGAGTCACAACCCCTACGTAGCCGACGGCAAGCCGCTGCCGCCGGCGCCTCCCGGCGCGGCCGAGCATTTCGACCGCAGCGCCTACCCGGCGGCGCCACGCGACTACGGCCACTACCGCGACTGGAGCTGGCGCCAGCAGCCGGCCGGCAGCGCCTGGGCCGACGGCGCGCTGGTCGCCGAGGCGGTGGGCGGCGGCCTGGACCAGCGCGGGCTGCGCCCGGTGCGCCCCGGCAAGGCCGCGGACCTGCAGGTGAGCGCCTCGCTGCGCCTGGAGAAGCGCCAGTACCAGGTGCGCGACGACTACGGCAGCTACTATGGCAATGGCCCCTATGGCGACCGCTACGGCATGTACGGACACGTGCCGCTGACCCGCACTTACGAAGTCGAGGTGGCGGTGGTGAACATCGAACTGTACGACGGCGCCAGCGGCCAGCCGGTGTGGAACGGCAGCGCCGAGGCGCGTGGCGAGGGCAGCCGCAGCGAGCACGCGGACGCCCTGCGCCGCGCCGTGGCGGATGCCCTCGGCACCTATCCGCCGCACTGACGAGTGCTTGCCCGCCAGCCCGACTTGCAGTTCGATAGGGGCTCTACCCAGGAGGTTTGCATCATGCTTTCCCGAATTCTGCTGGCACCGCTCCTGCTTCTGCTGGCCGCCTGCCAGAGCATCCACGTCGAACGCGACTTCGACGCCACCCGCGACTTTGGCGCCTATCGCAGCTGGAGCTGGCAGGAGCCGGGTCTGCAGTACCGGCCGGACGATCCGCGGATCAAGAGCGACCTTACCGAACAGCGCATCCGCGACGCCGTCGCCCAGGAACTCGACCAGCGCGGCCTGCGCCCGGCCCAGGGCGGCGGCGCAGCCGACCTCAAGGTGCAGGCCTGGCTGATCGTCGACGAGCGCCAGGACCAGGTCAGCACCAACTACGGTGGCTACTGGGGCGGTTATTGGGGAGGCTACTGGGGCGGCCCGGCCTTCAACGAGACCCGCACCGTGGAATACAAGGTCGCCACCATCCAGGTCGACCTGTTCGACGGCAAGGACGGTAAGCTGGTGTGGCGCGGCAGCGCCGAGCAGATCATGCGCCAGTCGCCACCCAGCCCCAGCGAGCGGGAGGCGGCCATCCGCCAGACCGTGGCCAAGGTCATCGCGCAGTATCCGCCGCGATGAGCGACCAGTTGCTCGGCCACCGCCCCGCCAGCGCGGACGACCTGGACGAGGTGGTGCGCTTCGTGCGCAACGCCGACGAACTGTTCTACGCCTTTCCCCGCGCCCACTGGCCATTCACCCGTGAGCAACTGGCGGCCGCCTTCGCCGAGCGCCGGGGCAACACCCTGGCCCTGCTCGACGGGCGTGCCGCCGGTTTCGCCAACTTCTACCAGAGCCTGCCGGGCGACTACTGCGCCCTGGGCAACCTGATGATCGCGCCCTGGGCCCGCGGCCAGGGCGTGGCGCGCTACCTGATCGGCGTGATGGAGCGGCTCGCCAGCCGCGACTTCGACGCCCGCGAACTCAAGGTCTCCTGCTTCAACGACAACGCCGCCGGCCTGCTGCTCTACGCCCGTCTGGGCTATCGGGTGACCGGCTTGGTCGAGCGCCAGCGCGGTCAGACGCGGGTGGCACTGGTGGAGTTCGCCAAGCCGCTGCAAAGCTGACCCAAGGGACAACAACAGGCATAATCGGCACTCCTCTCGCATTCCGGAGACCGCCATGCCCAACTGGTGGCTGCTCGCCCTGCCCCTCATCGCCGGCGCCGTGATGCCGCTGCAGGCCGGCATCAATGGCCAGCTGGCCAAGCACCTGTCCAGCGTGATGGCCGCCGCCCTGGTTTCCTTCCTGGTCGGCACCCTCGCCCTGCTGATCATCGTCCTGGCCCAGCGCGAGGTCTCCGGCCTGGCCGCGTTCAAGGGGCTGTCCTGGTGGCACTGGAGTGGCGGCCTGCTCGGGGCGTTCTTCATCGCCACCGCCGCCTTCGCCGGCCCGCGCATCGGCGCCCTGCTGTTCATGGTGCTGGTGCTCGCCGGCCAGCTGGGCATGGCCCTGCTGCTGGACCACAACGGCTGGGTGGGCTTTCGCGAAGCGCCCATCACCGTGGGCAAGGCCGCCGGTCTGGCACTCATCGTCGGGGGCATCTGGCTGATCCGTCGCGGCTGACGACGAAATGCTGGCACTTTGCTTTATTTGACCGGTTGGCGACGCTATGCTGCTGATATGCCGCATTTGTGATCACAACACATGGCCCCCGAAACCCCGTTCTCCCTCAGTGCCACCTTCCCCCTTCTCCGCGAAAGCCAGGACACCCGGGTCCGCACCCGCCTGGGCGGCATCTACTACCTGCTGGCCTGGCTGCTGACCTGGGGCTTCAGCGCGGCCCCCGGCTCCATGCAGGTCCTGGGCCTGCTCGGCACCCTGTTCTTCGCCGTGATGATGGCGCTGCGCTGGCTGCACCGCCTGCCGGCCCAGGAGAACGATGCCAGCCTGGGCCAGTGGATCGACCGCCACTGGGGTCTGATCCTGCTCACCAGCCTGGGCTGGGGCCTGGCCCACGCCTGGACGCTGCTGCGCCCGGAGTTCGAGCCGTCGCGGCTGATCGCCACCCTCAGCACCGTGGCCTTCAGCACCGCCATGGCCTTCAACTTCCCCATGCGCAAGGCCCGCTGCGTGCTGGCCATCCTGCTGCTCTACGCGCCCGGCCTCGCCGCGCTGGCGGCGCAGTGGGACAGCCAGGAAGCGCTGGCCATCACCCTCGGCTTCTACCTCACTTACCTGCTGCTGGCGCTGAACCGCAGCCACCGCGAGTACCACGCCACCCTGGCCATGGAGCAGCAGCTGGTCGACCAGCGCGAGCGCTACGACCGGCTCAGCCGCACCGACCCGCTGACCCAGCTGGGCAACCGCCTGCAGTTCAACAGCCTGTTCCCGAGCCTGGTCGCCAGCGCCCGGCGCCAGGGCACGCCGCTGTCGCTGGTGCTGATGGACATCGACTTCTTCAAGCGGATCAACGACGAGCACGGCCACAGCAGCGGCGACATCTGCCTGAGCGACTTCGCCGAGCGCATGCGCCAGGTGTTCCGCCGCGACAGCGATGCCCTGCTGCGCCTGGGCGGCGAGGAGTTCGGCGTACTGATGCCCGGCACCCCGCTGGAAGAAGCCTGCGCCCTGGCCGAGCACTTCCGCAGCAGCCTCGCCAGCCAGGGTTTCGAACTCCAGGGCCTGCGCCTGCCGCTGACCACCAGTCTCGGCGCCGGCAGCTTCGACGCAGCGCTGGACGACACCGCCGAAGCCTTCTTCAAGCGCGTCGACGACGCTCTCTACCGGGCCAAGAGCGAAGGCCGCGACCGCCTGGCCCTGGCCGGGCAACCCGAATGACCCGGGCAGCGGCGAGCTACTCGCTCACCTGGAACTCCACTCGCGCCGTCGCCCCACTCTGGTCCAGCAGGCTCAGCTGGTAGACCCCGGAGGCGCTCAGCTTCTGCTCGATGCTCTCCCCCGGCTGGCTCTCGCCCACCGGCGCGCCGTCGAGGAACCACCAGCGCGTGCCGCTGCCGCCCAAGGCCGAGAGTTTCAGGCGCAACGGCCCGTCGCTGCTGGCGGGACGGCGCAGGCGGTCGCCGTCGCGCACGCCGACGATGGACAGCGGCGCCGCCTGCACGGGCAGCGGCGGCGGGCAGTC